>DASSXJ010000102.1 GCA_035703895.1 bacterium
ACAGCACTCTGGCACCCCCATGCTCTTAGGTCGGCGAGGTTTCGATTCCAGTCAAAAAGTGTACGTGGATTGTCGCAAATGCGCGACCAACCACGCGAACCTGCGGAATCAACTCCGCGAATCACCAAACGCCAGTTTCACACGCGGGGAGTCGCCGAGACATCCCCTCGGAGAGGAGCGGGCGAACCCGCGCCGGCGAGGTCTACGGACACAGTGGGGTAAAATGATCGATTTAGAAGTATAGTCATGCTTGATGTATAATGAAATGCGGAGTAAACTCTGTGTGATCCTCCTTCTTCGGTGTGCATTGGGGGCGGGCTGTGACCCTCGGGCAGAAGCTACGGAGCGCTCGGCTTGAGGAACGGTTGACGCAACAGCAGCTCGCGGGGAACGATCTGACGAAGTCCTATATCAGCGAGGTGGAAAGAGGACGGCGTACTCCTCGACTCATGACATTGAAGGTCCTCGCCCATCGGTTACACAAACCCCTCTCGTACTTCCTCGATGGGGCCTCGGAGGATCGCGAGGCCGAGGCCTTCCTCCAACTGGGCCTTGCGCGCATCCTCGCGGGCTCGGCTCAGGACGCCATCCCATCACTCGAAAAGGCACTCGATCTTGCGGTCAATCAAGGCGCGGAGGTCCTGCAGGCGCGAATCGAACTGGGGCTCGCGCTCGCGGACCAACAGTTGGGCAGCCTGCAGAGGGCCCAACGCCGGCTGGACCGCTGCCTTCGTGTCTTGATTCGCAGCGGAGACGGCGCTGCATTGGCTGCGGTGCATTGTTGCCTCGGCTTCGTCAAGCTGGGTGCCGGAGACCCGGCTTCGGCGTTGTGGGCGTTTCAGGCCGGGCTGCAGTTCTCAGAGCATCTTGGGCAAGATCCGCTCCTTCGCACGCGGTTGCATCTAGGACTCGGTATCGCTCACAGGAGATTGGGCGATACCCAGGCAGCGCGCGAAGCCCTCGCCCAAGCTTTGGAAGTCGCCCACCCCTTTCGCGATCACTATCACAAGGCATCCTGGCACCTTGAAATCGCCGACGCGGCGGTAGGGGCCGGACGGTTTGAACAGGCGTTCGAGCATCTCAGGGGAGCGGTGGCGGTTCACGAGACTCTGGCCCACAAGCGCAAACTGGCGGAGATTCACGAGCATCTTGGAAAGCTCGACGGAGAGCAGGGGAACTGGGAGGCGGCCCAGGGCCACTACCGGTGGAGCGCTGTGCTGCACGGGGCCGCGGCCAATCTCCCTGGGGTGGCGCAGGCATTGAGCGACTTGGCGGAGGTCCTCCTGCAGCGGGCATCGCCTGAGGCAGCCAGGGCCGTGTGCGAAGGCGCGTTGGCCCTGCTTGACGGCGAGGTTAATCAGGACGAGCGGGCACACATCCTCAGGGTCCTTGGGACGATGCACCGGATTGCCGGACGGCGAGAGGAGGCCAGGACTGTCCTGGAAGAGAGTCTCACTCTGTTCGGCAGAATCGATCATAAGAACGATGTTCGCCTCGTGCACCAGGAACTGGCGTTGGTGGCTCTTGAGGGAGGCGATATCGAAGAAGCCCGGCGGCACCTCGAGGCATTGCAGGAGACGTGGCCAAACCGCGGGTAGTGAGGTGTCCGCGGCTGGGACGGGACCCGACACCCATCCCAGCGTCGGACCTACCGGCAGCCGCTCCCGCGAATGTTCACTTCGTCACGATCACCTTGGCCTGCATGAACGGATGATTTCCGCAGAAGTACTCGTAGGACCCCGGCTTGGTCATCGTCACCGTGAAGCTCCCTCCCGGCACCACCTGGCCGGTGTTCCACTGTCCGTCTTTCGCCGTCGCGGTATGCGGAACGGGGTCACCGTCGATCCACGTCACCTTCTGCCCAGCTCGGACGGTCACCGTGGACGGGCCGAAGGCGAACGTCGCCATGCTAATCTTGGTGGAGTTCGCCATGGCCACGGCGGATTGAGGCGCTCGAGCCGCGAAACCCTGGGCGGCGGGGGCGGTCGAGGGGGGCAGGTACTCGCTCATCGCACCTGGGCCCCGCTGCAGCGAGATCTTCCGGGGCCCGTCGCCGACAAGGATCGTGGCCACGACTTGCAGCTTTCCCATGTCCACGACCGAGACAGTGTCGTCGCCCTCGTTGGTAACGTACGCCAGATTGCCGTCCGAGGTGAGCCCAACCCAGTGGGGGAACTTGCCGACCGCGACGTCCTTGACGACCTGGTGGGAGGCGGCATCGATGATCGCCAGCTGGCCGGTGGCCTGCACGACGGCCAGCGCGTACTTATGGTCCGGCGTGAATGCGATCTGATGCGGTATCGGGCCGACGGGGATCTGTGTTGCAATCTTGTTTGTGGAGGTGTCCAGGATCTGGATGTCGGCGCTGTTGGCCTCAGTGAAGTACATGGATTTGCCATCCAGGCTGACGGTCAGCCCTCGCGGCGTCTGATCCACAGGCAGACGCGCCGTCACACGCCGTCCCGGGATGTCCACGACGACGATCGCGTTGTGGTCGGGAACGTCTTGCGAGCCGACGTACGCGGTGCGTCCATCCGGCGCGAGCGCGACGCCGTGGGGCTTCGCGACTGAGACCTGGGCGGCGATCTTGAACGTCGCGGTGTCGATAACATCCAGCTTGCCAATGTCGAAGATCGCGACAAGCAGCGTCTTCGCGTCGCGCGAGAGGGCCATTCCTTCCGGCGACCTTCCGAGGTCGAGTGTCTTGATCACCTTGTCGGTCGCGGTGTCGATCACGCTGAGCTCGGTCGCATCCTCGCTCGAGACATAAACCCGCCGCCCGTCGGGCGTCACGATGACCCCCTCCGGTCCGGCCGGGACCTTGATCGTCCGGAGGACATGCCCCGTTGCCGTGTCGAGCACGCCGATCGTGTTGTTGCCGTAGAGTCCAATGTACGCCTTCGGGGTCTTGGCCGCGGCCGCGCTCGAGGGCAGCCCGGACACAGGCCCCCCCATGGCGGTTGTCATCAGGATCGTTGCGGCCGCCATCACGCGGGCACCGTGAGTCCGCGCGAGTAGAAGAGCGCCTCGAACACGAGGCTGAATCCACCTGTCTCTCATGTGCAGTCGACCTCCCGGTAGCGTATTGGCAGGGACCGGCCCCAAGCGATCCGGAGCCCGCGTTCCGTGTGCTCGTCCACAGAGTGATACACCGCCTCGGGAAGATTGGATTGGACGAGCCAGATAGGGAGCGTGCGATTGGTCTTTGACGGGTTACTCCCCAAGCCCCGAAGTTGACGCCCCCCCCCGGTCATTTTGGGATTCTTGCTTGTGTACGGACCCGGTCAGGTGGATTCGTAGCATGCTGCCTTCCATCGTCTTGACAACAAGATACTTCATGCTAAGATAATTGTGGGTGTAGCGGCATGGATACCTCGGGAACCCATATCTGGCTGGTGTTGGTGAAGGCGTTTCACGTGATGCGACAGCACGCGGAGCGGAGCCTCGAGGGCATCGACATGTGCTTCTCGGACTTCGCGATCTTGGAGACCGTGCTCAATCGAGGACCCCAACCCGTCAACACGATAGGTCAGCGAATTGACCTCACGAGCGGAGCGGTCACGACGGCGGTGGATCGACTCGAGAGGCGTGGCCTCGTGGTCCGTCGCTTCGACCCGAACGACCGTCGCGCTCGGATCGTCACCCTCACCCCAGAAGGTGCGAAAATTATCGGCGCGATCTTTGAGCGGCACAAGGACGCCATGGATCGGCTCGCTGACGGTCTCACCAGGAGCGAACGAGCGACGCTCATTGGGCTCATCAAGAAACTCGGACTTGCGGCAGCGGAACGACTCAAGGAGCGAAAACATGCGTGAATCAGCAACTAGTCATCTGCCCAATGTCGGCGCCGGGCCGGGAAAGGGCCTCAACATTACACTGTGGTGCGTGCAGGTGCTGCTCGCCCTGGCGTTCCTCGGCGCCTCCTCTGTCCAGCTGATGGGACAGCCCGAGATGGTCAGGCTCTTCGAGGCGGTCGGCATCGGACAGTGGTTTCGGTACGTAACGGGCATTCTTGAACTCACCGGAGCTGTGTTGATCGTGGTGCCGAAGACGAGGAGCGTTGGCGCCGCGATGCTTGTGGCAATCATGCTCGGCGCAATCGCCACGCACCTCTTCATCTTGCACAACGCTCCCACAGCACCGCTCGTGCTGCTTCTCCTCTCGAGCTTCGTGGTCTGGGGCGGCGGCGGGAGCTCGCGCGCGAGCAATCGACATGACCAAGATTTCCGTGATCGTCGGCAGTGTTGGCAGGAATCGCTTCTCCGAGAAACCCGGGCAGTGGATCGTCGACGACTAAACCGGAGGCCATCATGGCGGACGATTGGAACAAAGCGATCACCGACGAGTTCCGCGCGAACGGCGGCAGGGTCGGCGGACAGTTCACGGGCGCGCCGCTCCTTATCTTGCACAGCGTCGGAGCCAAGTCCGGCAGGACGCGTGTGAACCCGCTGATGTATCAGGATCTCGGGCAGGGCCGCGTCGCCATCTTTGCCACCAAATCCGGCGCGCCGACGAACCCGGATTGGTACCACAACCTGGTCGCCAATCCGCACGCCCGTGTGGAGCTCGGCACAGAGACGTTCGATGTGGCGGCCAGAGTGGCGGCCGCTGAGGAGCGGCAGCGAATTTGGGCCGCGCAGAAACAGCGCTACCCGAACTTCGCGGAATACGAGCGGAAGACGAAGCGTCAGATTCCCGTCGTCATCCTGGAGCGTGCCGGCGCACACGGAGCGTCACAGTGATGAGGGCCGCTGCTTGTTCCCCGAATCTCTTGCCAATAGCCCGCAGCTGCGCCGCCGCGTTCGTCGGGCGTGTCGGCCCTTGCCCGGCGCAGGGCGGGGGCTTTCGGCCGGGGTGTACAATCGGCCCGCTAGTCGGCGGAGCGGGCCCGCGGATATTGCTTTGCGTGAAGGCGACCGGCATGTTCTGAATTCTGAGGCGCCCACGCGCGTGGCGCCCATTGGGCAGACTTAAGGAGAGCTCGCATGAAAGCTGTCAGATTGTTGGAATACGGTGGGCAGTTGGTGTTCAACGATGTACCGACGTCGGCGATTGCACGCGACGAGATCTTGGTCAAGATCAGGAGTACCGCCGTCAATCATCTGGATCTTGTTGAGGCCTCCGGAACGGCAAGACAGATACTCCCGATCGACCTGCCGTGGATACCTGGTCATGAGTTTTCAGGGGTCGTCGAACAGATTGGCAGTGACGTTGCGGCATGTGCGCCAGGTGATGCCGTGTTCGGTACCACCACCGGAATGGGCGCGTACGCGGAGTATCTGGCTGTCAAGCCGGCGGCCATCGCAAGGAAACCATCCAACCTCTCCTTTGAGGAGGCGGCATCAGTGCCGGTGGCCTCCCAAACTGCATGGCAGGCACTCTTCACCCACGGTCACCTGGAAAAGGGACAAACGATCCTGATCCATGGTGGTGCCGGCGCGGTGGGCGCCTATGCGGTGCAATTGGCATCGCATGCCGGTGCCACCGTTATTGCCACGGCACGCGGCGACGATGAGGCGTACCTCAACTCCATCGGAGCCAGCCGGGTTATCGATTATCGAGAGGCGCAGTTCGAGAAGGTTCTGCGAGAGAAGGTCGATGTGGTCTTCGACTTGATCGGCGGCGATACACAGAAGCGGTCGTTTCTCGTCTTGAAGGAAGGCGGCCATCTCGTTGCTGCCACCCAGCCCGTATCGCAGGAAGAGGCCGCGAGGCACCGTGTGTCGGGCGTGATGATGAGGCTCGCGCCG
>DASSXJ010000103.1 GCA_035703895.1 bacterium
GTTGCCGGTGGCGGTGTAGGTGGCGGGGATCAGGGCGCGCCCGAGGGCCTGCAGACAGGCGTTGATGATCCTGGCCCGCGCCGGGGTCACCCCGGCCGCCGCTTTGGACAGCCGGGCGCACAACTCTTCCAGACTCGACGCGGCCGAGAGCGTGGACGAAAGGTCGAGCGATGGGCCCGACGCCTTCGCGACCGCCTCGAGGTTCACCCTGAGGTCTGCCGCAGCAGCGTAATAGTCGAGCGGGGCGATGGGGTCGGCGAGGAGGCGGTCCAGCACCCGGACGAAGATCTTGGTGTCCCGCACCAATCGCGCCGGGTCGATCTTGTCCAATGTGTCGTAGGGGGTGTGCCACCACCATCCCAGGCTCCCATCGCGCTGCTTGGAGATCGAGCCGAGGATGGACGGGATGCCGATGCCGAGGAACGATTGGTCGGAGTTCCGTCCGACGCGCTTCCCCTCGAGCGTCGCCTTCCCCACTTGCTGGACCGCGTCGGCGGCCAGCCCGACCGTTTGCGGCATCGAGTTCGTGGAGAACTCATCGGCGTCGATGGCGCCGACGGAGTCGATGTTCACGTGCACGAGGCAGTGCTCGGCCAGCTCGAACCAAAAGGTGTCCGCATACCAGGCCGAGGACGAGTACCGCCCGTGGGAGTGGCCGGACCACATCGCCACGCGGAGGCCGCGGCGCAGGGCGCTCCGATGGAGGGCGAGGACGCGGGCGACCTCGAGCATGGCGGCGTTCGCGCTCCCGTTATCCATGGCGCCGAGGTACCAGCTGTCCAGATGGCCGGAGAAGAGGATAAAGGCCCGCTCGGCGTCGGGATGACCCGGCGTGAGGTCGGCCACCACGATCGGGGTCTTCGTCCACTTCGTCTCGACCTCGGCGGTCACGTGTACGTCAACCCGCCCCCGCCTGCACAGGTCGCGCAACGTCCCGCCGTCCACGGCGCTCACGGACAGCAGGTGCACCCGGGGAAGCTCCGAGACGGTGCGGTCCGACGGGTTCCCCCAAACAGGGGAGCAGCACATCTCGTGCGGATAGCGGCCGCTGATGCAGATGAGTCCCCGCACCCCCGCCCGGGTCGCGTTCACCGCGTGCTGCGGGGTGGCCCGTCCTTCGACGAGGGCCACCTTCCCGGCCGCGCCCGCGTGCGCGTAGTCGTCGGGCGCGCCCGCGCCGGCGTACACGAGCTCCGCGGACACGCCTGCCGGCGGCGTCGGGATCCCCATTGAGTGCGTGATGCAGGCGATCTCCTTCGATTCCGGCCGCGCGAGGCGCAGGGTGGCGGATCCCGGGAGGCTGATATACGCGTCATGCATCAAGATCTTCGTCTCGTAGCCGAACCCCCGTAGCTGTCCCTCGGCATAGGCGGCGGCCGCCCGTTCGTCCGCGCTGCCGGAGAGACGCGTCCACTGCGCGAGGGTCCGGTTAAACGTGCTGAGGTGAGTTTGGGACACCGCATCGAGGTCAATCATGGATCGTGCCTCCCTTGCTCGAGGTCGGTCGCATCGGCGCAATTGGCATTCTTGAATGAGGTTGGCGTCGTCTCCCCGGACCTCCTCCCGATTAACATGAGAGGTCGCGACGTGGGGGATCCTTCGTGGAAAGGCATCGACTGATCGAGCGCGAATGAGGACGCGGGGGTGAAGCGTCGATGGCATCGATCCGGTTTCAGGCGCGCGCGCTCGAGGATCTGGGCGCGCGTATCTTTCAGGCTGTCGCCGCGCCGGCGGCGACCGCGCGGACCGTGGCTGCCATGCTGGTTGAGGCCAACCTCAAGGGGCACGATTCGCATGGGGTGCTGCGCATCCCGCAATACATCGACCGAGTGCAAAAGGGTCAGATCCGGCCGGCCGCGCGGCCACGGGTCGAAACGGAGCGCGGCGCCACCGCGCTCGTGAGTGGGGAATGGGGGTTTGGGCAGCTGGCCGGCATCGCAGGGACCGATGAGGCGGTGAGGCGTGCTCGGGAGTTCGGGGTGGCCGCGGTGGGGGTGGTCCGCTGCAATCACCTGGGACGGGTCGGCGCCTATGTCGAACGGGCCGCCGCCGCGGACTGCGCCGCGATGGTGTGGGTGGGAGGATTGGGGACACGGCCCGCCGTGCCCCACGGGGGAAGCCGTTCAGCGCTCGGGACCAATCCGATCGCCGCGGGATTTCCGGTCGAGGACGAACACCCGGTGGTCCTGGACTACGCCACCACGGCGATCGCCGTGGGCAAGATTATGGTGGCCCGCGCCGCGGGCAAGCCGCTGCCGGCCGGACTGCTGATCGACAAATCCGGTCAGCCCACCACCGATCCGGAAGCGTTCTTTAAGGAAGGCGCGCTCCTCCCGTTCGGTGCGCACAAGGGGTACTCGCTGTCGGTGATGGCGGAGCTCCTTGGTCAGGCGCTCACGGGCGCCGACCGGCACCAAGACCCGGTCTCGGCCGAGGAGGTGTTTCGCCGGTCGGGGGCCCTCATTTGGGCGATTCACGTAGGCGCGTTCCGCCCTGTGGCCGATGCCAAGGGCGCGGCGCGGAACCTCGTCACGCGCCTTCGCAAAGTTCCGCCCGCGCCGGGCGTGGAGAGCGTGCAGACGCCGGGGGAGCCGGAAGCGAGAACGATGCGGCAGAGGACAACAGAAGGGTTCGAGATCGCGGAGGCGACGTGGCGATCGATCCTCACCGCGGCGGAGTCCGTCGGCCTGCACGCAGCCGACCTTCCCGCCCCGATAGCGTAGGGCCGAACGACCCCCGCGCGGAGTCCGCGCGCCGGCCGGCGTCCCGCGGCCTGTTCCTGGTTAGGGTTCCTCGACGGTGATCGACGATGCGGTGATGGACCCGTCGGGATTGGCGACACCGCGGACGGTGGCGTGGTCACCCGCGCGGAGATCGCTCAGCCGGATCGCGGTGAGACGGTGCACTTCGGTAGTCGAGGAAACGGCGATCGCAGCTGCGCCGTCTTTGTACTTCAGGTACAGCATACGGTTCTCGACCCGGGCCGCGTACTCCATCACCGTGGCGTTCGTCATGACGTTCCCCGAATCCATGGGAAACTGGCCTTCACGAGACCGCCCCCTATATTCGGGTGGGAGG
>DASSXJ010000104.1 GCA_035703895.1 bacterium
GGCGCTGTTGGTGTAGGCTCTGGTACGGCGGCATTGCACCTCGCTCTCCTGGCGTGTGGCGTGGGGCCCGGTGACGAAGTAATCACCTCCGCGCACACGTTCATCGCGGGGGCTGAAGCGATCTCACACACCGGTGCGCGCCCAGTCTTCGTGGATATCGATCCACGCACATACACGATCGATCCAGGGCGGGTTGAGGAGGCCATCACCCCTCGCACGAAGGCAATTCTTCCGATCCACTTGTACGGCCAGCCAGCGGAGCTGGGGCCGCTCCTGGAGATCGCACGACGCCACGAAGTCTGGTTGATCGAAGACGCGGCTCAGGCCCATGGCGCGGAATACCTGGGCCAACGCTGCGGTAGCATCGGCCACTTGGCCTGTTTCAGCTTCTATCCCGGCAAGAACCTGGGTGCGTACGGCGACGCCGGCGCGGTGACGAGCAATGACAGACTGCTGCTGGACAAGGTACGCAAGTTGCGCGATCATGGCCGGACAGACAAATACGAGCACGATGAGATCGGCTTCGGTGAACGTCTGGACGCTCTGCAGGCGGCCATTCTGGCCGCCAAACTTTCGCGGCTGGAAGCCTGGACGGAGGCCCGACGGGCTCATGCGAGTCTGTACAATCAGGTATTGGCTGATAGTGGCGTGACGATACCTTACGAGTCGCCCAATGTCCGTCACGTCTATCACTTGTATGTGATCCGCGTGCTCCAGCGCAATATGCTACTGCCCCATCTTAGGAGTCGGGGCATTGGCGCCGGCATACACTACCCGATACCCTTGCACCGGCAGCCCGCATACTTGAAACGCGGATATCACGACGTGTCATTGCCGCACACGGAGAAAGCCGCGAACGAGGTCGTGTCGCTGCCGATGTACCCTGAACTCAGCCATGAGCAGATCATGTACGTGGCGCGAGCAGTGAAGGAGCTGGTTGGTTAATGCCCAGTGTCGCAGTGGTGGGATTGGGCCATTGGGGGCCGAATCTCGTCCGGGCTCTCGCGTCTCTGCGCGATGTGAACCTCTCTGCATTGTGTGATTTGGAAGTCAACAGAGCCGAGAAGGTTGCGCAGCATTTTTGCCCGCGGGCTAGGATCGTCAAAGATTGGTGGGATTTGACGAACGATAGAGAGGTCGATGCTGTCATTCTGGCCACACCGATTCGGACGCACTTTGAGCTTGCCAGCGCCTTCCTTATGGCCGGCAAACACGTGTTTGTCGAGAAACCCCTTGCTCAAACAGTGCAGGAATGCCGCACGTTGATTGATTTGGCTGAGCGACATCACCGTGTCCTCATGGTCGACCACGTCTTCGAGTACAACGCGGCCGTCCAACGGATCAAGAAATACCTTGACCAAGGAGATCTCGGCAGACTCTTCTACATGTATTCGCAGCGGGTGAACCTCGGCCGCATCCAGCGTGACATCAACGCGTTATGGAGCCTTGCTCCTCATGATGTGTCAATCATGAACTATTGGCTGGGGCAAGAACCGCTGTGGGTGACGGCTCGAGGGTTTTCGTACCTCAGCCACGGTATCGAGGACGTCGTGTTCGTATCCATGGAATACCCGGGTGGTGTCGGCGCGCACCTCCACCTCGGCTGGCTCGACCCGCGAAAGGTCCGTCTCATGACCCTTGTGGGCAGCAAGAAGATGCTCGTCTACGACGACGTGAGCATGGATGCCAAGATCCAGATATACGACAAGGGGATCGTGCAGTTGCACGACCACCTGGAGGCGCCGGAGTCTTTTGCTGAGTTTCAACTCCAGATCCGCGTTGGAGACGTATTGATTCCGGCACTCGAATTTCCGGAGCCGCTCCAAACTGGGTGCCGGCACTTCATCGACTGCATTCAAAGCGGCCAGCGTCCGCTCACCGATGGGGTGACTGGCCTCAAGGTGGTGCGGGTGTTGGAGGCCGCTGAGCAATCGTTGAGGGGGGGCGGGGTCCCCGTTGAGCTCAGAGCCGCGGCGATAGAGCGCTGATCAGGTCCTGAGGTCTTGGCGAGGAACCATACCTGTCGGGGGTATCGGGGCGAGATATTATAGGTTCATGAAATGCTCTGGCGTGAGCGGCGTGGGGGGGAGCCGACGCGATGGGAGACGCTGAGTCGAGTCTAGTTGCGAGCGAGAGGGTCGTAAAACCGCTCGTGAGCGTGATCATTCCGACCCATAACCGCGCCGACACCCTGCCTCGCGCTTTGGATTCCGCATATGGACAGGAGGGGCGAGGTGATCATTTTGATCTCGAGATAGTCGTGGTCGACGATGCATCCTCGGATGCAACTCCAAGCGTGATCCGCGCGTACCCGGAGATACGGTATATTCGGCTCCCTGAGCGGCGTGGTGTGTCGGCCGCCACGAACGCAGCCCTGCAGGTCAGCCGGGGATGCTACATCACATTTCTCGATGACGATGACGTCTGGCTCCCACATAAGCTTCGTGTTCAGGTCCCGCTGCTCACGGCGCACCCCGATATCGGGGTCGTGTACAGTCAATCCTTAGTACGCAGCGAGGGGAAGGAAGAGTGGTTGTATCCGGAGGCGAGCAAGGCGCTTTCCGGGTGGGTCTTTACGGGGATGCTGATGGACAATTTTTGCGGACATCATGCATCTCTCCTCGCCCGTCGTACCGCGTTCGAAACAGCCGGTTATTTCGACGAAACTCTGAGGTCCCACGTAGACTGGGATATGTCGCTGCGGCTCGCGTTTCACGTTCCGTTCCTGTTCTCGCCCGGCGCTGTCGACGTCTACAACCTGTCGCCACAGGGATTGTGGCTTAAGCGAGCCGCGAGTGGAATGGGACGGGCGGATGCGGCACGTGTCATCGAAAAAGCGCTCCAGCTGCTGCCCAACTCGCCGCAGTACGAGGAGATAAAGCGGGAGGCCAGGGCGCGGGTAATGCTCGGCGCGGTGTACCCGCTACTCCTTGCCGGCGATCTTGCTCAAGTGCGGGAGACGGCTGTGACAACGCTACGGGCTCATCCGTGGATCATTCGTCATGAGTGGGCGCGGGATACGCTAGGTCAGGCGGTAAGCACATTTGCCCTCTCGACGACATCGCCGGTATCGACCGCTCGCGAGCTCTGCGCTGAGATTAGATCCGCAATCCCCAGTCGCACGCTTTGGAACCGATGGTACGCTCGATGCACCTTCGGCGCGATTTGGGCCGACACAGCCAGGGTTCTGGCTTCTAGTGATCCCGCACGTGACCGGGATTCCGCCTACGCAGCCGCCATTGCCATAGCGACCATGCCTTCGTTTCTCCGTCGCCCGGGCCTGCTGCGACTTATTGTCCGGGGTGTGCTCGGGCGCCGTGCTGATACCATCTGTGCGGGATGGTATATGCGGATGCGGAACATGCTGGGAGCGGCAGAGCGATCTGCGAAAGCTCCGGGCCTTCGATGATACGCTCAGAGTCAGCGGAGCGCCGTGGCGCCCAGTCGCTCATTCCTGGCGGTGGAAGAGGAACCCCCGGCACCTACCCTGCTCGGGGGCGTTCTTCACAACCCAGTCCTCCTCGAACACGAACTCGCGGACGAGGTTCATTCCATGCCGTTGGACGCACTCGAGTACTTCTTCGCGATTGAGAAACCAGACCAGGAATTCCGTGCGGTAGCCCTGCCGGCTGCGCTGCCTGACCACAAATGACGGCCCCCGGGTCACAGTCATCAGCCTGGCGATGTACAGGAACCCGCTGGTGCGTTGGGCAAGTGTGCCGGCCACGTGCTGCCAGTCCTGAAAATAGTGCAAAGAACTGCTACTGACGACCAAGTCAAAGCGGGCTCCAGCGAGATCGTCTGTTTCCTGGTGGAATTGAACGCCCGGCTGAAGGCGTCTTCCCACCCGGCACAACGCCGGTACATCATAGCAATGATACTCAATGGCGATCTCGGGCAGAAGGGCCCGGCTATACAGATAATAGTGACCGAGGCCGCCACCCCAGTCCAGGATGCTCACACTTTGTTTGTTCCGAGCCGCCCGTGTCAGGACGTACCCGTAAGACATCATCACGTTCTGATCCCCGGTATCTTCCCGTGTCATCCGGTCCGGCAGATGTGAAACGCCGAGAGGCCCCGGACCTTCGAGATTCCGTACGAGCACAGGCCAGTGTGTCTCTTGGACGGTGGCTACGCTTTCGAGGTTCCACCCGCCCCCGCCCAGACCGTTTGCAGTCCATCCGCGGGGCTCGTAGCGGGTTCGCGATAAGGCATACCGCGCGGTGTTCGCCGCCAGCGGCGGCAGAAGGGACTCAATTCTTCGGCGCAGACCACGCGCCGCCGGTAACCAGCGGCGTCGCATCACTTGCCCAGGCCTCCGTACGGATGGACTCGGGTCTGCATCGCTCGTTTTGATGTTCCTCCTCCAGAATGTCATGTAGTTCCGATTCTCCGACGTCGGACCCGATTTCTATCAGCATCGGGCGGCTCCTTCATTCGATCGAATATTTCCGAAAGTCCATAGCTCCGCCGCCCTCCGAGTTGAATGTGTGATACGGTGGAGCGCAGAGTGTCTCTCCTTGAGCGGCGGTATCCGTACTTGGTAGGCTGTGGGCGGATCAGAATAGGTTTCTCCGCGAGGTTTGCGACGTGACATGGAACTATTGGCGGCGAAAGTGACTGGCATCCGGCGGGCATTCGTCGTAGGTCTACTCGTGTGGTTGGTGGTGGGGACTGTGAAGATGTATCCTTCCTACCTCGCCTACTTCAATGAACTCGTTGGTGGACCGGGGAACGGGTACAAATACCTGAGCGCTTCGAATCTGGACTGGGGACAAGACTTGAAGGGTCTCAGCACCTATCTCCACCGAAACGGCATCGCGAGGGTGAAGCTTGCGTATTTCGGAACGGACGATCCACGCAGGTACGCGATCAGCTATGAGCAACTGCTCCCCGGTCAACCGACGACCGGAGATCTGGCAGTAAGCGTGACATCGCTCGTTGGTACGCACACCGGCTGCGAAAGAGCGTTTGAGTGGTTACGGGGGTATGAGCCGAGTGCGAAGATTGGCTATTCGATTTTCGTATACCATATTCCGGCGACCGCTAGCCTTCCACCGGCCGTACCGCTCCAAGAATGCAGATAACACGCTTTCCCCTATTGGCAAGTTTTTCTCGTCGGCACGGCCAGTGTAGCGCGTCAGTTCAGTCAGCCAGAGGCCTCGGGCCGCGATGGCTGTACCCTGTAATCACGGCCGCACTCATCGGCGCGTTTCTGCTACAGGCACTTTTGAGCATGAGATACATGTCTATGACGTACGACGAGCCCGTGTACATCGCCGCAGGCTACTCCTACTGGGAAACTCGCGATGACCGCATGAACGGCGAGCATCCGCCTATCCTCAAAATGCTGATCGCGCTTCCCCTCCTCTCCCTGGGCCTCACGGTTCCCACAGATGACCCGTCCTGGCGGGAAGGGGGACAAGGCCCCTTCTCTCGGGCTTTTTTGTCCAGGCAGGGGGTCAATGTGGAACGCATCGTATTCCGATCAAGGCTCTCCATCGTTTTCATTGGCTTCCTACTGGCGCTTTTTGTCCGGAAGTGGGCCGCAGAACTTTGGGGTGCAGAAGCCGGTCTGGCCGCGCTGCTGTTGTTTGTGTTCGAGCCCAATACGCTCGCTCATGCTAGGCTCGCAACCCTGGATCTCGGGCTGACCGCTTTCACGTTCATCTCGATGTTTTACGTATGGAAGTGGCTCAGGACCGGCCGGGTAATCTATGCGATTCTCGCAAGCGTGGCTCTCGGATTCTCGCTCCTGTCCAAGGAAGCCGCTCTCGCGTTCCTGCCGATCTTCCTCGGACAATTTATCGTCGACGACGTTGCGGCCTCGCGAAACAGCCTTCCTCGGCATGTGCATCCCTTCAAGGGCTTCTTTCAAGTCCTCGCTGGCGCCGCGGTCGTTGTGAGTATGGTCTACGCGGTGGTGTTCCATTGGCACCCCCTACTCCATATCGGCGGTGAGCATCGGACCGTGGACAAGGTCCTGGCCCGGATACCAGGTCTCAGGGGTGCGGTGCAAACACAGGTCGTCGCCCTGGGTCAGCGCATATGGGTCCCGGACCTCGACAAGTACATCGAAGGACTACTCGACCAACGGAGGCACCTCATCCAAGGGCACGCGTCATTCCTGATGGGGCACCACGCGTTGCATGGATGGTGGTACTACTACCCAATCGCGTTCCTGATCAAGACTCCCCTCCCGATTTTGCTCCTCGTGATCATTCGGCTCGTCCTTCTCGCTGCGATTCCCATGGTTGATGGGGAATACATGATCGTATTCCCCATCATCGGCATGATGATCCTGGCCTGTTTCGATACCGCTGATCTTGGGTTACGCCAGATCCTGCCGCTCTATCCCTTTCTCTTTATCTGGCTTAGTCGCGTTGTTGCGCTCGAACTGTTCGGGGCCCGAAGGCTGAAGATGCGGCCCGCGAGCGCGCCGATAGCGGTCGAGCGGTAACCCGGCGCGGAGGATCATTCGGATCGTTCTAGCGGATGAAGGATTCGCAAATCCAGTATGAGAACGAGGGCCCTGCGGACGGTCGTCGACGCCCGGGGCCGCGTTTCATCGCGATGGGAGCGACGTGGAGAGCGGCGCGCAAGACTGGAGATCGGGAGAGGCCACACAGGGACTACCGTCCCGTGAAGGGCACGGGACTCCTTTGGTTCGCTCGATTTCCACCGCGTCTTTCCTGGTCGGCATTCTCGCCATCGCGACGCTGCTTCGGGTCGCGCTTTTGGGCGACAAGAGTCTTAGTCTAGAAGAGATTTCCAGCATTTTCTCCACGCGGCTCGATTGGGGGTCGTTCTTTAAGGTCTTCGCGCCTCGAGAAGTGAACATGACCTTTTATTACGTCCTCCTGCGAGTCTGGCGTCTTGCCGGGGAGAACGAGGTCGTTATCCGATCGCTGTCGGTCGCTGCTGGGGTGGCCACCATCCCCGTACTCTATCTTCTCGGACGGCGCCTGTTCGGACCACGCGTGGGTCTCGTGGCAGCTTTCCTCATCAGCATCAACTCGTACCATATCGAGTTTTCGCAATATGCCCGATCCTACAGCCTCCTTGCATTCCTGGCCACCCTCTCCTCGCTGCTGTTTGTGAACTGCCTCGAGCGGCCGTGCTGGGGAAACTGGCTCGGCTATCTCGTGGTCGGCGTCCTGGGCGTGTACAGTCACCTGTTTGCTGCATTCGTGCTATTGGCGCAGTGGGTCTCTCTCGTGTTCCTGCGCCTACGCGATGTCCCGTGGCGTGGATGGCTGATAAGCGCACTGTGCATGGTCCTTCTGCTCCTGCCTTTGGGGATCATCGCAATGCCGCGGACACCCACATGGGGGACCTGGGTCCCCGTTCCCAAGTTTCGCGACATTCCCTATGTGTATTTTGTGCTGACCGGCGAACGGGGAGGGCGGACCGGCATCCTGCTCGTGCTTTTCTATTGTATAGCCTGCGTGATCGCGCTCCTGGGTGCGCGTCGAGCACGCGCTTTTTCCGGGACTCTCCGGCCACTCTGGCGGTATGGCTTCCTGCTTACCTGGCTCTTTCTTCCGGTGCTTGCGGCGTTTGCCGTATCCCAGGTAAAATCCATCTTCTTCGCACACTATATGATCATTTGCCTGCCTCCCCTCATGCTTCTCGCGGCGGTGGGTCTCGACGCGATGCCGAAGCGGGCTCTGATCGGAGGCTTGGTCATTGTGACGCTATTATCATCACATCAGATCTACAAGTATTATGTGGACTATAATGGACATGAGGACTTCAGGGGCGCGACCCGCTACATCCTCTCCCACGTGAGGGCCGAGGACGCTGTGGTAATCTTTGCGCCATATATCCAGAAATCGTTCGAGTACTATCGTGAGCGGTTCGAAGGCGCTTCGAAGCTCCCGCCGTTCACGATCCTTTCGATGGACACGCGGGTCCTACAACTCTGGCAACGGCTCAGGGACGCCGCGCGCGACGAGCCGGCTGATCCGCTGCCCAGCGGGACGGAGCCTCCGTCGCACTATCATCGGGTCTGGCTCATGCTGAGCCACGATTGGGACAGGGAGCCCGGTGTGTTAACCGTCAGCCGATCGATTCAGGCCTCTTGGGCCCGCAAGTACTGCTCGGTCGCCGAAGAACGGTTCACTGACGTGCGGGTCCTGCTTTATGACACGCCCCGCAGCGGCGGCTGCCGATAGCTAGTCCCTGCATTTCCCGCGCCTCTCCGGGAAAACGGTAGTCGATCGAGATCGTTCGAGAGTCGACGGGCCAGGAAGACGTGCCCGATCGGCTTGTCCACCGCGTTGTAGCGCCCCATTCTCGCGGTAGATCCGGGAACTCGCGCCTCTATTGCTGTCGCTCTGATATGAGGAGGTGAGATAACATCGTTGGCAGCGTTTGATATTGTGGGAAATATCTGGCTAGCGAGCGGACGGCGGCTTGCCTACCTCGTCAGCGCCATCAGGAGCATCGCGGAGCTGGCGCCGCTCACCGGACGTTTTCTGTTAAACATCGAGAACGGTCAGGGGCTCGTCGGTCCTTTGCGCAAACTCGTGCGCGCAACTGGATTCCGACAGGCCGACATCTCTGCGCGCCCGGCAGCGTCCTTCGGCTCAGCATACGTTGCCATGCTTCAGCGCACGAGCGCGGACTACATCATGCACTTTGAGGAGGACCACTTCTGCGTTCTCAAAGAGACGGCACCGATGACCCGCCTGCTCGACTTCGCGCGTAGCGCTGCTGCCGATCTCGTGCCCCTCTCCTTATATCGGCTACGCCAGGCGCGCTTCGCCGTGCTCACACCGGAAGCCACCGATTCCTCGGGGCGGCTTTTCCGCTGGGATCAGGATAATTTCTCGCGCATGCTTCAGCATATTCCGCCGGGCCGGCCACGGGCTTATTTCGTCGGCAACAATTGGCTCTTTAGTCGGCAGTTTGCCCTCGCATATTGGATGCGTCCGATTCCTGGCAAACGGCCGCACCCCTTCGAACTGTACGACCCCCCGGAAGGAGCGTCGCTGCGGCTGCTACTCCCATCATTCGAGATACTGCGCCCGATTGACGACGATCACGGGATTGAAGGGAGTTGCTGTCTGCGTTCGGGGGACGAGAAATGGACCCGCCTCTCTGGAATGGACTTGGGCGTGGGGGCGTTCCGGTACCTTACATGGCGAGCATTTCGCACGCCGGCCTGGAAGAGCGCTCTGAGGCGTGTCGCGCGCGTAGTCGCCAGGCAAACCTGAGGAACGGGCCGTGGGCGAACGTACGTTCACCTTCGATGGGTTACGTTTACGGCCTCCACTGAGTCGTTTATAGGATAGAAGGGTGAAGGTCACGCAACCCGAACATAACTTCGTCGACCTTTTGCCGCGGAGACTCCAGCTAGCGATCACCAAACGATTCAGGCGGCCCGCGGGCAGGCGGAAGGGGTAGTATTCGTGAACATCGGTATCTTCGGCACAGGGTATGTCGGCCTCGTCACAGCCGTGTGTTTTGCCGATCTCGGCCATTCTGTGGTTGCGGTCGATAAGGATCACCAAGTCGTAGCGAAGCTCACAGCCGGCGAGCCCACACTCTATGAACCGGGTCTGAAGGAAATTCTGACGCGGAATCTTGAGGCGTCTCGGTTAGTATTCACGACACGTGCCGAGGAAGCGGTGAGGCGTAGCGAGGTGCTGTTCCTGTGTGTCGGCACCCCACCCCGTTCCGACGGAAGTAGTGACCCCGTCCAAGTGGAAGAGGTCGCACGAAGCCTTGCCCCGCTGCTCGACGGGCACAAGCTCATTGTCGAGAAGAGCACGGTGCCCGTGAACACGGCACGCCTGCTCGATCGGACACTTCGCTGGTGGGCCCCGCCGGGATGTGACTATGAGGTGGCCAGCAACCCGGAATTTCTGCGCGAAGGGTCCGCGATTCACGATTTCCTTCACCCGGACAGGATCGTGATCGGGGCTGATTCGGACCGTGCCCGCTCGTTGATGCTCGAACTGTACGGCGATGCCTTCGACTGCCCGAAACTGATCACAGATGTGAAAACCGCAGAGCTGATCAAGCACGCTTCCAATGCGTTTCTCGCGTCGAAGATCTCGTTCATCAACATGATTTCCAATCTGTGCGAGGAACTCGGAGTTGACGTGAGCGTCGTCGCTCGAGGGGTTGGTCTCGATCATCGCATCGGCGCCCATTTCTTCAACGCAGGCCTGGGGTTCGGAGGGTCATGCCTCCCTAAGGACCTTCAGGCATTCGTGCGGATCGCAGAGGACTTTGGCGTGGACTTTTCGCTGCTGCGCGAAGTGGAGCGAATAAACGAGGGACGAGTGGGACGGTTGCTCAAGAAGCTTGAGCGGGCCTTGTGGGTCGTCGGCGGCAAGACGGTCGGGATCTTAGGCGTCGCGTTCAAACCGAATACGAGCGACATTCGGCAGGCGCCGAGTCTGCAGGTGCTTTCCCGGTTGAAGGACGCCGGAGCCATCCTCAATGTGTATGATCCTAAAGCCGCCTCCAACCTGGAGCAGATACATCCACCCAACGCCTCTCTCCATTACGCGGCGTCACCGTACGAAGCCGCAGAGAATGCCCACGCCCTTGTGATCCTCACCGAGTGGGAGGAGGTCGCGTCACTGGATCTTGCGCGTATTCGCTCGCTCATGCGCAGTCCCATCATCGTCGATGGGCGGAATCTCTTCAACCCGGTGGAGATGCGCGAACGAGGGTTTGAGTACTATAGCCTTGGACGCGGCGATGTCACTATCTCCGAACCTGATGGGCGGGTAAAGAACTCCGGGATGCAGGCCTAACGAGACAGGTGGCGCTCCGGCGGGTCTTCACCCTAGCCGGTGCATCCAGAACAGCGACACGGCGACCGTCGTCATGAACAGCGCGGCAACGATCACCGAGGTGAGCCCGCTCACCTCGGTCGGCTTTCGTTCCCACCCGATCGAGCGGCCGAGGCGTGTGTAGACCCGGCTGAGGTCCGCGGTGGACGAGACGCGCTGGTACGTCCCCCCTGTGACCTGGGCGATTTCCTTGAGGGTCTCCTCGTCCAGCCGGACGAAGATGCTCCGTCCCCCGAGCTCGAGGAACGTCCCTTCCGGCGATCCCAGGCCCACAGTATACACCTTGACGCGTTGCTGACGGGCGACGACCGCGGCATCCTCGGGAGGTGTCCCGCGGTTGCTCTGCCCGTCGCTCAAGAGGACCACCGTGGCGGGTGACAAGCGATCGCTCGCGGGGGGCGGACCCAGGGGCGGCATGCCCGGCCCGGGCGAATTTTCCGGCCGCGCACGGCCGGGGAGTGCATACACGGCTTCCAGCAGGCCGTCACCGATCGCCGTGGCAAACTCGAGCGACAGGCTGTTGATGGCCTGAATCACGCGATCATGGTCGTCGGTGGGCGGCGTCACGAGCGTGGCATACGAGCTGAACGACACCAGGCCGATCTTGGCCCTCTGCGGCAGCGCCCGCACAAACTGGACCGCTGCTTTCTTAGCGGCGTCGATCCGGTTCGGGACAACGTCATGGGCCATCATGCTCCGGCTCACGTCCATGCTGAGCATCACCACGGTCCGGTCGTCAGGGACCGGCACCGGCGCCATGGGACGCGCCGCGGTCAGAATCACCGCGCACAACGTCAGCAGATACAAGACGGCCGGCACATGCCTCCGCCATGGCTTACCAGCGGCGGCCGCCTGGGCGATCAGATCCACGCTCGAGTACTGGATGCGGACTCGGGAGGGGCGGCGCAGGATCCAGACATAGGCGGCAATCAGCACCGGCACGATCACGTAGAGGGCCAGGACCGCCGGCCAGAGGAACGTCACGGGAGCCTGCCCGTCCATACGAGTGATACCACCCCACCGATGAGGAGCAGGGCCCCCGCCGCACCCACGAACAGCGAGGAGACCTCAGTCTTTCGCTTCTCCCACCCCAGTACGCGCCCCAGGTCGCGGTAGACCTGCTTGAGCCCCTGCGACGCCGAGGCCATGAAGAACTTGCCATCCGTCACAGCAGCGATTTGTTGCAGCAGCGTGGGATCAAACGGGACGAACACCATCTGCCCTTGATAGTTAAAGACGCTCCCCCCCGGCGCCCCCAAGCCCACCGTGTAGATCTTCACCTTGAGCTGCTTTGCGAGCAGCGCCATCTTCACCGGATCCGCGGTACCGGCGTTCTGCCCGCCGTCACTGAGCAATATGATCGCCGCAGGCGAGAGATCCTCCCCTTGAGGGGGCGTGGGCGGCGGCGCGGGAGACCCAGGGGCCGGCGGGGTCCCAAATGGGGGTGGGCCGAATGGCCCGGGCCGGGCCTCGGGAAGATCAACCGCGCGCCCAGGGAGGGCCTTGAGCGCCACCAGAATCCCGTCCCCGATCGCCGTGGCTTCCTGAGGCTTGAGGGTGCCCACCGCCTGCTTCACGGCTTCGTGGTCGGGAGTCGGCGGAATATTGAGGGTCGCGTAGGTGCTGAACGACACCAACCCGATCTTGGGCCCTTGCGGAAACGAGTCCACGAACGTGCGGGCGGCGACTTTGGCCGCTTCGAGACGGGTCGGATCGAGATCCGGCGCCATCATGCTCCCGCTGGTGTCGATGAGGAGCACGACGACGGCTTTGTTGACGGGCAGCGGGATGCTCATCACCGGCCGGCCGACCGCGCCCAGCAGCAAGGCAAGCGCGACGAAGTACAGCGCCATGCTGACGTGCCTCCGCAACCCTGGGAGCGATGTCGCCAACCGCTCATACAGGGACCGCTCGGCGAACCGATCGACCGCTCGACGCCGGGCTCGGCGCACGCCGAAAACGTACCACGCCACCAGCGCGGGCAGCAAGGCGAGCCCCCAAAGCATTAGTGGCCAGGTAAATTCCACCGGCGGCGCCTCCGAAACGTCACGAACTTCACGAGCGGATCGACGAGCGACCCCGCAGTCGAGAGCTGCAGCAGGTCGACCGTCGCCCTGCGGGTCATCTGGGCGAGCTCGTCGTCACGCGCGGCCACCAACTCGCGATACCGTCCGCGCACCTTGCGATCCGAGGTGTCGACCCAGACTTGCTGTCCGGTCTCCGGATCTTGAAAGTAGACCCCGCCCACGTCCGGCAACTCCCGCTCACGGGGATCTTCGACCCGAACGGCGATGACGTCGTGTCGCCTGCCGAGTTCGGCCAATTTCGCCTCCCACCCGCCTGGGGAGTGGAAGTCGGAGACCAGAAACACGAGCGATCGCCGGCGCAGCACGCGGTGAAGCTGATGCAACACGTCGCCGAGGTCCGTGCGTCCGCCCCCGACCACCGAGGGTTGCGAGGCCAGGGTGTGAACAACCCGCAGGGCTTGCTCGCGGCCGGTCCGCGGGGGGATGAACACCCGGCCCGCCTGGGTCGGGAATCCAATCGCCCCAACCTTGTCGCCATGGCGGGTGATGATGTACGCGGCCACCCCCGCAAAATCGATGGCGAGCTGCCGCTTGAACCGCTGCACCGTGCCGAAATCCATCGAGGGCGAGAGATCCACAAGCAGCCACGCAGTGAGTTCCTTCTCCTCACGATACTGGCGCACGTAGATTTCGTTCATCCGCGCCGTGACATTCCAATCGATGCGGCGGACTTCGTCCCCAGGTTGGTACGCCCGGACCTCGGCCAAGTCCAGGCTCGGGCCATAAAACACCCCCGAGTAATCCCCGAACAAGAAGCCGTCCAGGCGACGGACGATCTTAAACTCGAGGCGCCTCAAGATTCGCTCGGGCGTCTCCATAGGGGTCTCCAATGTGGACTTTCGGAACCGGAACCGCTTCAACCACACGCCGCAGAAGGATTTCCGGCGTGACCTCCTGAGCCAACGCTTCGTAGGACAGCAAGAACCGGTGCCGGAGCACCTCCGGGGCGAGGTCTCGGACGTCCTCGGGCATAGCATACTCCCGCCCACGGAGCAACGCGAGGGCCTTCGCGCCGATGATGAGGTTTAGCGAACCCCGCGGGCTACTCCCGTACGAGATGAACTTGGTCAGATCGCCCAGTCCAAACTCCTGCGGGCGGCGAGTGGCCGTCACGAGGCTCACGGCGTACTCATGCAGCTTCTGATCCACGTACACCGCTTCCGCGATCTTCTGAAGGTGGAGCAATTCCGAGGTCCCAATGACCTTGGACACGGTCGGGGATTGTTCGGTGATCCGATCCACGACCGTCATCTCCTCGTGGAACGACGGATAGGAGATGACGACCTTGAACATGAAGCGGTCGACCTGCGCCTCGGGAAGCGGATACGTGCCCTCGCTTTCGATGGGGTTCTGCGTGGCCAGGACGAGGAACGGATCCGGCAGAGGGAACGTCTCCTTGCCAATCGTGACCTGCCGCTCCTGCATCGCCTCGAGGAGGGCAGATTGCACCTTGGCCGGCGCGCGGTTGATCTCGTCGGCGAGCACGAGGTTGGCGACCACCGGCCCCAACTCTACCTCGAACGTCGAGCGCTGCTGGTTGTAGATCCGGGTCCCGATCAGGTCGGCGGGGACCAGGTCCGGCGTAAACTGAATGCGCCGGAACTGACAGTCCAGCACCTGCGCGGTCGTTTTGATCGCGAGGGTCTTGGCCAGACCCGGCACCCCCTCGATCAGGATGTGCCCGCGCGAGAGCAGGGCCACCAGCATCCGCTCGAGCATCAAGTCCTGCCCGACGATGATCTTCTTGACCTCATAGAGGACCGTGCGCATCGTGCTGGCGGCCTGCGCAAAGGTCTCGGTGGGGTACCGCAGGACCCGCATTCGCGTGTTGGGCGGCTCGTTCACCACAGACTCCTCCTGGCTATAGTATCCTACGATTTCTATCAATGTCGCAACTCGAGATCTAGTGTGTCAAACTTCTTGGGGCTCGCGCCGATTCCGCTGAATCCTCTCCGGGCGCCCACCGGGCCTGTCCGCCATGCGAGCGTTCGAGGTACACGAGCGCCCACGGGCTGCGTTCCACCGGCGTCCTCAACGGTCCCATGGTCTCCACATGTACGAGAAGGCTCGTGGGGTTTCCCACGCCGGCCAGAGGCACGACGATATTGATGCGGCGGCCAAAGCTGCGACCGACGGCCCCGGGCGGGAGAGGGAGATCCCGCGGCTGGGACTGCAGCGCGGTCAGCGCCCGCGGGGCCTGGAACTGCAGCCTGAGCCGTGCCATGTGCCCATCCCGGTAGAAGAGCGTCGCTACCACCCGGTATTGCGCTTCGCGGATCGCCGCGCGGAGGAGGCGAACCGCGACGTAGAGCCGGGTCGAGTCCTGAGCGAAGCCGACGGTGTCCAGCTTGACGCTTCCCTCGGTGGCGCGGATCAATGAGCCCCCGGACATCCCCTTGATCGCGGGCGGCAGGCGATCCCAGAACTCCGGCGTCGCGACGGGCAGGCTGTCGCCTTCGATCGCCAACGGAACACTCGAGGAATGCATGTCGAACAGCTCGTTTCGGCGAATAAAACTCAGCATATAGGCACGCAAGAGCTGCGTCTGGGTATGGTATTCGAGGATCGCCATCCGTTTGGCATCCTGATCGGTCTGATCGAGAGGGTATTCCGTCCATGCCGCTCCTGCGGCCAGGAGGCCGCCCGGTGGGACGAGGGGCAGATCGGGCGCGTACGCCTGGGGCACCGGCCACCGGGCGTGGTGAACGAGGTACGGCCACACCCGCACGGTCTTGGCCCAGGCGACGTCCTCGGCGCGGAGATGCTCGAGGGCGGCCATGACGAACGCGCCGGCCGCCCAGTGATCGCGATGCGTGTCCTCGGCGTGATGGCTCACGATAATCGTGGGACGCTCGCGGCGGAGCACACGCTCCACGTCCTCGAGCACGTGTTGGCCGCAATATCCAACTCCGGGGCGGCCGGCCGGCGAATACGGAGAGCGATTGTGCCGGGTATACGGTGACGTATAGAGGTGATCGCAGGTCCAACCCGGCCCCCACAGCACTGCGAGTCCCCGATCCGGGTACCCGAGAAACGTGAGCCGGTCGACCGAGAGTCCAATGCGAGCCGCCGCGGCGACACCTTCGCGCTGCCGCCGCTGGCCGTACTGGATGAACCGGTCCGGCGTGCTCAGGAGCGTGTGGAACCCAACGTCGACACCCTCGAGGTACCCGTCCCCGTTGGTGAAGAACACGATATGTACGCGCGCACCGGCCAGGACCGCGGCATGAATCAACCCGCCTGCCCCCAGGGCTTCGTCATCCGGGTGGGCGGCGAATACCACCACGGAATCACCTGCGGTTACGCGCTCGCGCGTCTCGGAAGTGGCGACAACAGGAGAACCCAGCGCGGCGTCGGGATGGGGTGCCCATCCGCTCCCCCGCCCTGGCGCGTACCAGGTGGCGACCGCAACCACGAGCAGCCCGGCCGCTACACCCCACATGCCTCTTCGTCTCGGCACCTGTGCCGCGAGGGCCCCCTTGCGACCCGCCCTCAGGACGGCGGGCTCGATGAACGCTGATGCTTTAGGAGGTTCGCAGCCGGAGGCCACCCCCCCTCCCGCGCCCCGCGGGAGTCCTTCACCGAATCGTCGTCGTGACCTTGGCCGCGGGCGTGACGGCCTGGCCGTCCACACCCACCTCGACGGCGGTGATGATGACTTTGATGCCGTACACCGGCGGTGACTCGGAGAACGTCGCCGACCAATTTCCGCTCTGATCGGCGGTCACGACCTGGGTCCCAAGGGTTCCAGTGAGCTGGAACAGCAGCACGGAGCCATCGTAGTCCGCCGTGACCTTCACCCGCGCTCCCGGTCGAGCACGACCCGTAACTCTGAACGGGGTACCGATCGTGGCCCCTTCGGCGGGGCTGATAATCGTCGGGGCAATCGGGGGAGCGGGGACACCGGCCCTGATCTGCAGGTGCGTCGTAGCGGTCGCGGTAAACACTTCGCTATTGGAGGCCACCAGACGCACGGTCACTTCGGCGTCACGGACGACATCGCCGGGTTGTACAGTGTAGCTGCCATAGTAGGTGCCGCGCTCGGCCGTGGACTCCACCATGGGCACCCCCGTCCGAAGCCCGCCGATCGAGAACGTGGCGCGGCCCCCCGGGGCTCCGGTGGCGACCACCTCGACGACGTCTCCGGCCCGGAGCTCACGGCCCGATGGCGTGACTGCCACCGAGGCCAGACCGGGGTTGCTTGCGGCGGCCTCTTGCCGAATCACCGCGGCCCAGATCTCGTTGGTCTCGGGATTCAACCGCAGCTGCACGACATCTCCAGGCCGGAGGGCGCCGGCCTCCACCGCCTTGCCATCCCGCATCACCCGCGCCGAGGGGTTCAGTCGATACGTGTCCCCATTCTCGAGCACGACGACCCCAGCATCGGTGATGGCGATGATCCGCCCCGAGACTCCTCGGTACGTGGCCCGGATGGATTGGGCGATTCCGTCCCGATCCACCGTCATCTGTACCCGGTCGCCAGGGAGAATCGCCGACAACGCTTCGGAGCCGCCCGTGTTGTCCGCAACGTTGACCCGGCTGATCGCCGTTGTGGTGACGACCCTGTAGCTCTGAACCGCTTTGTCGACGAGCACCTGGATCTGGCCAATTTGGCCCGCGGAAGCCTCTGCCCTGACGCCGACGACGGTTCCGGTTACGGCGTTCGAGGAAGGTACCGGCGGCTGCGCCGTCGTGGGCGGATACGTCTGAGGCGGCGGTACGGTGGGCGTCGGCGGCTGCGCCACCGTGGGCGGATAGGTTTGGGACGGCGGTAAGACGGGCGCCGTTGGGCCGGACGCCGGCGCGCTGGCGATTTGCACGGTGGTACTGGTGGCGTCCCAGGAAACTTGTGCGCCAAGGGCCTGGCTGATGAAACGCAACGGCACCATCGTCCTCCCGTCCACCAGGAGCGCGGGCACGTCCATCAGCGTCGGTTGGCCGTTGATGGAGGCTTGGGTATCGCCGATGCGGAGGGAGATGCTCGTATCCCCGCGGGCCGCCAGCACCATCTGGGTCGCGGGATCCCAGGTCACGACGGCGCCGAGCCGGTTGAACACCCCTCGCAGCGGAACCAGCACGCGTCCTGCCGCGATCGCCGGTGGGACGTCGAGCGACACCAGTTGTCCATCAATGAACACCTTGACATAGGGGGCAGGCGCCACGGTTTGCGCTACGACGGCGCCGATCCCGTTGGCCACAAGCCCAAGGGTCAGCAGAAGACCGACGAATCGTGTCCGGTATGAGGAACGCATGGTACCACCTCACGTTGTCTAAAGACGGAGTAAAGCCGTATCCCTTAAGGAATCTGCCCTGATTTCCCATCCTGTAGACGGCATGCCAACCACATGTGCGACGAGCGGATCTTGTCTATTGCCGCGTGTCCGCGGAGCCTCACCATTTGGGCATAACCCCTACGCTCGAATGATCAAGCCGAAGCGACCGGGGGCACGATCATGAGGCTCGATGACCTAGACGTATCGGACGAGGAACTGCGCAGCTGGGCGCGGGCCATTGAGAAATCGCCAACCGAGGAGTTCAATCTCGACGAGCTGCCTTTTGGCAAGCTCGTTGTCAACTGGCTCGATCAAACGATGCTTGCGCTCCTCGAGCACGGCAGGAAGAGGGCGCTCAACGAAGCGATTGCAACAAGGATCGCCCTCCGCGCCACAGCGCTCTCGCGAATGACCCAGGATCCCAGACCCCTCATTGCGTTCAAGATCGGAGAGCGGTGGCTCATGAAAGTGCTGTCGGAGTTTGGGTGCCGCATCTGACCGCGGAAAGCGCATTCCCACCGTCCCACCTCCCCTAGACCAGGATTTCCGATTTGACCGCGCACTGAGAACCTCAGGGATGAGTCGAATGTCCTTATTGCCCTGCCTGGGCCCGCAGGGTGGGCTGACGTTGTCGTTGCAGACAGGTCAGGCGGCACAGCAGCCGAGGCCGGAGAGGCGTCGAGAAATCGCCCGCCGGTGCGGCCATTCCGGGGTCAGCGTTCTCAGTAAGGGCAAAACGGTTCTTTCTGGACCCCGCGTTGGAGGAAACTGGGGTGGAATCCTTTAATGCAAAGCCGTGCAGGTGTACTGAAGATGAGTCGAAAGGCCAAAACGCGAATTCCAGCTAACGTTCCTCGTCCCCGGAGGAACTGATCGAGGGGCTCGGCCGCAGGAGCATCGTCGCCCGGCATCGCGTGCGCGTAGAGGTCGTGGGTCTTGCGGATGTTCGCTTGTCCGAGCCACGTGGGCGTTCGCGACGTGGGCCATGAGCGTCGCGTGGCTATGACGCTGCCCCGCATCGAGACTCGCTTGACGCCAGCCTCGCGGTAGACACGAGCCGGCTCGGCGAGCACCTGCTACTCGGCCAGCCGGGAGCCGTCGGCCTGATGCTAGACACCGTTTTCTTGTTCGATGCGACTTTGCCAGGGCAATGGGATCCAACATGGCGTGAATAGGGAGTGGCGACTCCGGTAGATGGGAGACAGGAGGCGGCGGATGCTTGAGGGCGGCATGCCACTGGCGTTATGACAACTGCTGAGCTCGACAAGAAGATAGCCGCACTGCTATTTGTGCTATTTTCCATCCTGTATGTTTCCACCGTCACGAAGGGGGATGACGGCTATAATGGGGCGTCACGGCTTGCTCTCGTCCAGGCCATTGTCGAACAGCATACGTTTTCCATCGACCAGTCCCTTTATACACCGCTGACCAAGGACAGGGCGTACGTGCGCGGGCACTACTACACTGATAAAGCCCCAGGACAATCTCTCAGCGCCGTTCCTCTTTACTGGGTCCTCTACCACCTAGGTATTTCCTTTGCCAAACATCGAGGCATCGCAGAGGAACTGTTGAAGATTCCGTTTGCTCTCCTGGCAGCTCTTGTTCCTATGCTTTTCTTCGCCATCAGTAAGTCATATGCTCCCAAGCAGAGAGTACGGTTGTTGGTTGCACTCGCCCTTGGTGCAGGTACCGGGATATTCTTCCTTTCCGGGGTTTTCTTTTCACACGCATCGGCCGCGGCTTTCCTGTTGATAAGTTTCTACTTCACACTGCGGGCTCGGGAAAATACGAACTGGTTTTGGCTCTCGGGGGCGGCCGGCGGCACGGCGTTTTTTTTCGAATACCCGGCACTCTTCCTGGCGATCGCCATCCATCTCAACTATCTCAGCCAGCAGCGAAGAATGGAGATTGGTAAGGCGATCTTAGCAGCACTGCCGTTTGTTGTATGCGTCCTGGCCTTGAATTTCCAAATTACGGGGAATCCGCTGGATTTTCCCTACTACCATACCGGCGACTGGCCAGGATCGCCATTACCAGTGAACAGCAACAGGTTTGAGCTGGGACATGTTACGTTTCAGTACGCGGCTCAGATGTTCTTTTTTGGCCAATCATTTCCGCGAGCTCACAATTACGACAACTACTTCCAGGGTCTGTTCCTCTACTCTCCATTCCTTCTGTTAGGCCTCTTTTTTTCAAGGAAAGAACACGTGATCTTGCTCTTGGGCTGTCTCGCTGTCGCTCTTCTGTACCTTGGTTCGGTCGTAGATGATGCCGTTGGGGGATGTACTTTCTCAAACAGGTACCTTGTGATCACGCTTCCTTTTCTGGCACTGCCGGCCCTACAGCTCGTCCAACATTGGCCTAAGGCGTTTGCGATTGCTGCGGGCGCGTCCATTGCTATGAACTTCATTGGAGCCACCACTGTTCCCCTGTCGTGCGCCCGGTTCCCCTTGGGGGAAGCGATCACTTATCTTCCGGCGTATCTTCCGGCGCTCTTGCGGCATGCGGCAATGCTTTCGGCGTTTGCGATCATTCCCTTCGTGTTTTTCCCTTCCATTGCGCGAAAGGGAGAAGAGGTAATCCGGGTACTCTCTGCGAGAAGTTAGTCGGTGGGGTCTGGTGTCATGGTAGGATCTGAAGTCGCGGTTATGGAACGTTGCGGGAATGATGTTGCGGTGGACCGCGCCTTCGACAAGCCCACTCAAAGTCTTCATTACGTCGTGTGAGGTTGGCCAAGGCGCTTGGACGACGAATGAGGAAAAACTGAGATACGCTCATGAATTATCCGACAAGAAATATGTACAAAGTGATGGGGGACTTGGCGAGAAGGAACTTCGAAGATTATTTTTTCCGATCGTGTCTATTTCAATTATATCGTAGATAATTGCATCGACATCATGCGGGGACAACTGATCTCGGAAGTCGTGTGCTGGCGGCTGAATCTCCTCGTGATCTCCATCCTGAAAATGAGACAACATGTGAGATCGGTCACGCAGTTGCTGAGATCTGGCGTCAAGAGCTCTCATATTGCCCAAATCGAAGTAAGATGATCTTTCTAACAGTGGTCGGGGCGCCCGGACTTGAACCGGGGACCTTCTGCTCCCAAAGCAGACGCGCTACCAAGCTGCGCCACGCCCCGAGTGTTTCGATGCTATCACGCCCCCGCGCAGCGCGTCAAACGATTCCCGAGCGAGGAATTCTCGCGACAAGCGATGAATACGCTGGCGCTTCCCAGCCTGACCCAAGGGGACGTCGGCGTGATTGATTCTGATGAACGTGCTTCTCCTTCGGCCTCGCTCGCCTCCCTCGCCGAAGCCTACCTGCTGGCGTTATTCGAGACTTACCCGACCATGGCGGCCGGGCTGGGCCTGCACGAGTACGATGGCCGGATGCCGGACGTCCGCGAACCGGCGCGTGCCCGGCGGGTCACAGGCCTTCGGGGCCTTCGCGCTCGATTGGACGCGATCCGCGCGACGGAGTTCGGGCCCGATGACGCGCACGACCACACCCTTCTCGGGCTGGCCATCGATGAAGAGTTGTTCGAACTCGAGCAGTTGCGCGAATTTACGCGGAATCCCCTGGCATTCTCGGGGCCCATCGATGTCAGCGGCTACATTAAACGAGAGTATGCCCCGTTTCAAGAACGCGTCAAGGCGCTGACGGAGCATCTTCAACAGGTGCCCGAGTATCTGGATGGGGCCCGTGCGGCGCTCCGCGAGCGGGTTCCCCGGCCGTTTCTCGATACCGCGCTCGAAGTCTACGCAGGGACCATCCAGTTTCAGGAAGAGGACCTCAGACGCGCGGTGCGATCCGCCGATCCCGACGTGCTCCTGGAGGCGTTCGAACACGCCAACGACGCCGCCGTGGCTGCGCTCCGCCGGTTCGTGCAGTATCTGGAGGATGAGGTTCGTCCGCACGCCGTCGAGGAGTTTGCGATCGGGGAGGACCACTTCCGCTCGATGTTGCAATTGGGTGAGATGGTCGATCTTCCCATCGAGCGCCTGCTCGAGATCGGCCGCGAGGATCTGGCCCGCAACTCGGCCCGGCTCCGGGACGCAGTCAAACGAATCGATGCCGGGGCTTCGGTCCGCGACATCCTGATGCGGCAGGCGCAGGATCACCCGTCGACCGAACGGCTCATTCCCGAGGCCGCAGACCTGCTCGAAGAACTACGGGCATTTGTCGAAGCTGAGGGGCTCGTCGCGATCCCGTCCCAGGTCCGCTGCCGCGTGGAGGAGACGCCGCCGTTCGCCCGGTGGGCGTTTGCGATGATGGATACCTCGGGGCCGTTCGAGACCGCAGGGGAATCATTTTATTATGTCACGCCTCCCGACCCCGGATGGACGGCCGAGCAAGCCGAAGAGTGGCTGCGCAAGTTCGACTACGCGACGCTGCGCGACGTCGGCATCCACGAAGTCTATCCGGGACACTATGTCCATTTCCTCCATATGAAGCAGGTGCCGCGGCCTCTCCGGCGTGTCCTCACCAGTTATTCGTTCGTGGAAGGATGGGCGCACTACTGTGAGGAGATGATGCTCGAGGCCGGCTATCGTGGGGGAGACCCACACCTCCAACTGGCGCAGTTGTCCGAGGCGCTCCTCCGGAACGTGCGGTTCCTCGTGTCCATCGAGATGCACACGCGCGGGCTCACCAAGGACGCCGCAGCCGAAATGTTCGTGGCCGACGCGTACATGGACCCCCTCCCCGCCGACCGCGAGGCGGTGCGCGGGACCTTCGATCCCGGGTATCTCAACTACACTTTGGGAAAGTTGATGCTGAGGAAGCTACGCGACGATCTCAAGCAGGAAGAACACGGCCAGTTTTCGCTACGGCGGTTCCACGATCGCTTGCTGGAGTTAGGCGCCCCTCCGGTCCCGCTCGCTCGCCGGCGGTTCCTCTCGGACACATCCCGCCCGCTCTAAGCGGGACCTACGGCTTGGGCTCTTGGGGCGGTGGCGATGGCGGCGGTCCGCCGGCGGCCCGCTGCGCTTTGATCGCCTCCGCCTTGGCTTTGGCGGCGGCGATCCGTTCCTCTCGGCTCATCTCCTCCCCGGGCTGCGCCGGTCCGGTGGAGGGGGCGGGTGTCGCAGCGCCCGCGGGCTTCGGGGCGGTGGCCCCCGGCGCCGCTGGGGTCGCAGGCTTAGCCGGTGCCGGGACGGCCTTCGGGGCGATCGGTTGGCCGAGGAACTCTTGGCGGAGGTACTGCTCGACGGCCGCATTGATGCGCTCCCGCTGGTCGGCTTTGCCGGCCATGGCGTCCGCCACCCACGCCTTGTCAACCCGATACGTGGTCATACGCTTGCCCTGCGTAAAGTGGACCAGATAGTGCCCCATCGAGTCCTGCAGGACGAGGATCCCCACCTGGAGCCGAAGCGAGATGGCGATTGCGCTCACGAGGTGGAAGACCCACCGTTCTTTCTCGTCCATCGCGGTCGGTGCGAGCGTCTCCGCGACCGACCGGCCGGCGAGCGGATTCACGGGCCGGAGCCGCGCCCGCGCAAACTGTTTCCGGGCTTTGGCGAGGAGATCGTCTTTGACGTCCGCTAACGCCACCGCGACCGAAAACGCCCAGATAAAGAGAATCGCGAAAGTCAATGACCAGTAGGTCAGAAACTTACTCAGGGTCATTCCGCTCCTTTCCGGGTGTCGGGGAGACGTGGCCCTCCGCGATTACTTGGCGCTTCCGGCCGGTCGATCCTTCCCCGGCATATTCAGGATTTCGACCAGGTGGGGCTCTGCCGCCCGGAGCGCCCGGGCCCGATGGCTGATCCGATTCTTGACCTCCGCAGGGACCTCCGCCATCGTTCTGGTCTCCCCCCGCGGCACAAAGATCGGATCGTATCCAAACCCCCCGGCGCCGCTAGGGCGCGTCGCGATCCATCCCTCGCAGATGCCCTCGAAAACATGGACCGTCCCGTCGGGGTGCGCCAGGGCTACGGCGGCGACGTACCGAGCCGTGCGCTTCGGATCCGGAAGCTCCTGGAGCAATTGGAGGATCCGGATGTTGCGTTCGGCATCGGTCGCCGCCGGACCGAGGAATCTGGCGGAATGGACGCCGGGGGACCCCCCCAGCGCGTCGATCTCGAGTCCCGAATCGTCGGCGAGGGCGGTGAGGCCGGAGGCACTCGACACCGTACGCGCCTTTGCCGCCGCATTCTCGGCGTAGGTCGCCCCCTCCTCCGCCACTTCGCCGATCTGGGGGAGATCCATCAAGGAGACCCAGCCGATCTCGAGGTGACCGTAAATGGCCGTCACTTCGCGGATCTTCCCGAGGTTTCGGGTCGCCAGGGCGAAGCGGACCCGCGCCGCGCCGACGCTCACGAAGTGGTGAGGATGTCGGACAGCGCCTCTCGTTGCTTTGCGATCAGGGTGACGATCCCCCGTTCCGCGAGGGCGATGAGGGTGTTGGCTTCTGCTTTGGTGAACGCCGCACCCTCCCCGGTTCCTTGGATCTCCACGAACTTCCCTGACTCCGTCATGACGATGTTCATATCCACTCGGGCTCGGGAGTCCTCTGAATAGGTGAGGTCGAGGGAGGGGACGCCATCGATAATGCCGACGCTGGTCGCGGCCAGGAACTCGCGCACGGGCAACTTGGAGACCGTCCCCGTCCGCTTGAGCAGAGCCAGGGCGTCCATGACGGCGACAAACGCGCCGGTGATGGAGGCCGTTCGAGTCCCCCCATCCGCCTGGAGGACGTCGCAATCCACCCAGATCGTCCGCTCTCCCAACCGCTCGAGATCAATGACGGCCCTGAGGGACCGGCCGATCAGGCGCTGGATCTCGTGGACCCGGCCGCCGACCTTGCCGGTCGAGGCATCGCGGGGACTCCGATCCTGCGTCGCGCGTGGCAGCATGCCGTACTCGGCCGTCAACCAGCCATGACCGGCGCCGCGCAGCCACGGAGGGACGCGGTCCTCGATGGTCGCGGTGCAGACGACGCGAGTATCTCCTAACTCGACCAGCACCGAGCCTTCGGCGTACTTCGTGTACCGGCGCCGCAATACCAAGGAGCGGAGTTCATCCGGCCGTCGTCCGTCGCTGCGTTGCACTCGTGAGGGCTCCTTCCCGGGCATCGCTCACGTGGTCCCGCGCATTGGTCCTCGGCGCGAGCGCGCAGTATCTTCGCGGCAGCGGCAAACCGCTCCTTCGAACGCTCAGGGGGCCGGCGCCGCGGTGCGCGCGCCGAGGTACCGGACGATCGCGCGGGCGATCGCCTCCGCAATCCGCCGCTGGGTAGCAGGACTCCGGAGGAGCCGCTCCTCTGCCGGATTGCTTATGAAGGCCGTCTCGAGGAGCACCGCGGGCATCGGGGAGTTCACGATGACGTAGAAGTCGGCGGCCCGGACTCCCCGGTCGGGCTCACCCAGCGCCTGCACGACCTCGCTCTGGATCACGGCCGCGAGTGACGCGCTCTCGGGGGTCGCGTAGTACGTCTCGGTGCCCTTCTTCGACGAGTATTGACTGGCATTCGCGTGAATGCTGACGAAGACGACGCCGCCTTCTCGACGGGCGATGTCCGGCCGGTCCTCGAGCCCGACCAGGGCGTTGGTGGTCCGTGTCAGGACCACCCGCACATGCTGATGCTCGAGGGCCTGCCGCACCATGTGTCCGATCTCGAGCGTGACATCCGCCTCCCGGACCCCCGTGGGGCCGATCGCTCCGCTGTCCGGGCCGCCGTGGCCCGGATCAATGACGACCGCGGGGGGCCGCTTTGCGGCCCGCGCGATGTCGCTGAGCGCGATCGTCAGCGTCCGGCCTCCATCGGTCGATGTCGTCGTCACGCTCGTCCTCCGATGGAAGTAGACCAGCACTCGAGTGAGGTTCGGCTGGACCTGCAACTGCGCGACCACGATGTTGCGGACCGCGTCGCTCCCGATCTCAAGGTCCTCACGCCGGGGAAGAAACAGGCCGCCCGGGAGATCGACGGCCAATCGATCCGGGTAGGTGAACTGCCGGACGACGGGCGCCACCGGTTGAGAGGCCAGAATGGTCAGCCGTCCCGTCCCTTCCGCGATCCGATAGTCGACCGCCCGGATATGGAACGCCCCCGGAGTGTCGACGAACTCGGGAAGAGATGGGGCCGCGCGGGGCTCGGGGGCGGCGGCGCCGCTGGAGTGCTCCGGCTCGCGTACTGCCGGACCCTGATTGGGTGCCTCCGGAGGACCGGTCGGCGCGGGGTTCGTGTCCCTCGGAAGCGCGTTCCCTGCCGTGGCTGTCCCGGACACGGTGACGGCCACGCCCTCGCCATCGACGGCGACGGCGTAGGGAACAGGACGAATCAGATCGAGGACGACCCTCGTGACATCCGGCCGAACGCTGAACTGGGCGGCCCGGACGGCCACCACGTCTGGATCGCCGACTTCCATCCGTGCGTCCTTCAGGCTATCGACGGCGCTGAGGATATCGACCACGAGACGATCCGGGTCTGTCAGCACAGACACCTGGGTCTGCACCGGACCGGTGGCGTGCACGCGGACCACGAGCCCATCGGTGCCCCGATGCCAGGTCATCCCCGTCACCTGAGAAACCGCTTCGATGATGTCCGCATCCCCGCTGACCCTCACGTAGGCTCCAAGAGTCCGGAGGAACGCTGCGACGGGGACCCACACGGCTCCAGACCGACGGGCGGGGGAGACCGGTAGGGTCACCTGGCTCCCGGCCACGAGCGCTGTGGGATCGCCGACGGTGAGGCGGACCACGGTGCCGGCGCGGGAGGTCACCGTCCCTGCGCGGGCATCGTGCTCCCACGCCACGGTCGCGCCAAATGCTCTGGCGAGCGGGGCGAGCGGCGCCACCAGCACGCCGCGATCGAGAGCCGGAGGCGTGGAAAACGAAACCGGGGTCTCGTTGACAATCACCCGAGGCCGTCCGCTCTGAGCCGGGACCGCGAAGACGGACGACGAAACAGATAGGGCGAGGATCGAGGCGACCGCCAGCGCGGTCCACGCCTGCTTCATCCAGTCCTCCGAAGCTGCGCCGCGCGGGCGACCGATTCCACGGCGGCCGGAGTCCTCCGGCCGCCGTGGTCACGCTGCGAACCCTTGTTATCCTGGGGCTATCGCCCTCGGCTGTGCGTCTGCGACTTGCGGGCGGCGTGACCGTCGCCGCTGCCATTGAGCACAAACCGCCGGTCGAGCGCCTTGAGCCGCTCCATGATGCCGCCGTACTCCAGCTCCTCCATCCCGAGCATCGCCGGGTTGAAGAAGCCTTGCGAGCGGATCTCCGCGCCCTTCCGCACCGCCTGCTCCAAGAACACTTCCCACACCTTATTCCTGAAGAGATCCATCGGGCCGGCGAGGACGCCGTCCTTCATGGAGTACCCGGCCGCCGACACCATGGGCAGGCAGTAAAAAATGCTGGAATCGGTGTTGAGGGGCACCGGGGCGAGCGGCATGTTGTGGCTTCCGCGACAGTCCCCGGCGACGAAGGGGATCTTGCTGAACGCCAACCCAAACTCCTCGGTCGCGGGGAAGATCTTCTGCGTGCGCACGATCGCCACCGGGTCGTCCTTCCCCACGTACCGGCCGGCGATGTGCTTGAGCCGGGTGGTGCTCAGCGATGCCGCCTGCTCGTCCGGGTACGCGCGAGAGGTGATGCTCTTCACGACAAATCGCCCAGTGTCCCGCAGCAGCGCCGCGAGATCGTACAGATCTTCGGGAGCATTCAGTGTGATCTCCCGCTCCGCCTCGGTATGGTTGACATCGACGACGGTGAACGTAAAGCCCTTCCCGACGTCGGGGCTCAGCAGGAGCCCCCCGCAGTACATGGGGTCGCAGAACGTCAGGTAGAGCAGGAGGTTGAACGCGCCGGGCTCGGTCTTGTCGGCGGTGAGCACCATGAAGGGCTCGGCCGCTCGCTCCACGATCTCCATCTCCGCCACCCCGGGCCCCATCCCCTGGATGTTGCCCGAGAACTCGCTCTTGAGGATATCCTGCTTCGCCCCATACAGCCCCTGGCGCTCCGCCACGGACCCGGCCGCGAGGAAGACGTCATAGGCGAGCCGGTGCACGGCCTCGGCTTCGACGCCGTGGCGGTGGGTCATCGTCAGGCAGATGTCGTCCCCCGTGTGGGTCACGCGGAAATCGATCAGCAGCTTCCCGCGCTGGGCCCCCACCATCTCGGAGGCCACGCTGAGCATCTCGGCGCTGGGCTGGGTGTGCCCGCCGATACTCCCTACGTCCGCTTTGATCGCCGTGATCGTGATTGGGGATCGACCCGTGGACCCTGCCATTCCCGCACCTCCAAGGGATGCCTCAAAAGCCTCGCGAGCGCAATCTGAGTGTTGAGGAAATCGTCTAGGCTCTATTATATCCTTTGGGCGTTTTGTTGGCCCACTTCTCGTTGGGCGGGGCGGCTCCTGCGGGCGGACCCGCAGAACTATCCGCATGGGTTAGATCAAAGAGATGACTGCGGGGGGAGGATCAGAGGGTGCGCGTGGGGTCGAGCGCGTCCCGGAGCCCGTCGCCGACGTAGTTGACCGACAGCACGGTGAGGCAGATCATCAATCCCGGAAAGAGCGCCATGTGGGGGGCAAGTGAGAGGTAATTCTGCGAGTCGTAGAGGAGCCGGCCCCAGGTCGGCTCATCGGGGGGGAACCCGAGCCCGAGAAACGAGAGGGTGGATTCGGCGATGATCGCCGTCCCGACGGATAAGGTCGCCGAGACGATCACCGGGCTGAGCACGTTGGGCAGGATGTGCCGGAAGATCTGCCGGCTCGTGCCGACCCCAATGCACCGTGCCGCTTCGATGAATTCCCGCTCCTTGACCGCGAGGAACCCCGCCCGGATCAGCCGGGCCGTGTGCATCCAGTTGAGGCCCCCGATCACGCCGACGATCAGCCAGAAGATCCCCAGCTGCGGGCCGAATGTCCGGGCCAGGCTGTCGCGGAAGAGGTAGATGACGAGCAAGAGGAGCGGTAGCTGCGGCAGCGAGATGAACACATCGGTGATCCGCATCAGCACGAGATCGGCTGTCCGGCCGAAGTATCCCGAGATCGCGCCTACCACCGTGCCCAGGGTCACCGACATCAGCATCGCCGCGATCCCCACGGCGATCGAGATGCGGCCGCCGTTCAGGACGCGGGCCAGCATGTCCTGGCCCAGATCGTTCGTCCCGAACGGATGCGCCCGAGACGGCGCTGCCATGGACGCCCCGAAGTCGATCGCGTTGATAGCCGCGCGGTAGATGAGCGGCCCGACGAGCGTGGCCGCGACGAAGAAGAGGAACGCCAGGGCCCCCAACATCGCCAGGCGGTGACGCCGGAACCGGCGCCACGCGTCGCCCCACAGCGAGCGGGTGTACCGCTGCCGCGCGGCGGCGACCTCCAGGCGAGTGCGGCCCGGCAGCTCGGTGACGCGGTCCGGCTGCGCGCTAACCATACTTGATCCTGGGGTCGAGCACGCCGTAGATGACGTCGGCGATGAGGTTGAAGAATACCACGAGGATGGCGTAGAGGAACGTGATCGCCATCACCACGGGCGTGTCGTTGTTCTGGATGCCGGCAATCAAGAGCGAGCCGATCCCCGGCACCCGGAAGATCTGCTCTGTGACCACGGCGCCCGTGAAGACCGCGGGAAGCCCCAGGGCCAGCAGCGTCACCACCGGAATGAGCCCGTTGCGCAGGACGTGGCGGATGATTACCACCCCCTCGCGTAGCCCCTTGGCCCGGGCGGTCCGGACGTAATCCTGGCTGACGTTGTCCAGCATGGACGAGCGCACGAACCGCATCAGCCCCGCGGACTGGAACAGCGCGAGCACCGCCACGGGCATGACCGCCTGCTTGAGCATTCCCACCGGATCGGTGACCTGGACGTTGAAGATGAAGGGAAGCCAGTGCAATCGCACGCTGAAAATGATGATCAAGAGCACTCCGGTGAAGAACGTGGGGAGCGAGAAGCCGATGAACGCCAGCGTCGTCGAGATCTGATCGAACACCGAGTACTGCTTCACGGCTGAGAGCACGCCGATCGGAATCGCGAGGAACACCGCCACGAGGTAGGCGGCGCCCACCACCCAGAGGTCGGTAGGGAGCCGCTGCAGGATCAGCCGGCTCGCTTCCATGTGGCTTCCGAACGAATACCCCCAGTTCCCCCGCGCGAACGCCGACGCCCATTTCATGTACCGGATCGGGATCGGCTCGTCCAGCCCCAGCTGATGGCGGATGTTCAGCCGGACCTCCGGCGGCACGTCGGGGTTGGCGGCAAGCTGTCCCAGGGGATCGCCCGGCGCCAGGGCCAGGATCCCAAACACGACCATGCTGATCAGGACCAGCGTGGGAACGGAAGCCAGCAGCCGGCGGGCGATATACGCGGTCATCGGCGCGGCCTCCGAGAGGACCCCGGCTTCGGGCCTACCCGGTGCGCCTCCAGTCGGCGATGTTGCGCGTCTCGCTGTCGAACGGGCTTAGGTTCTCTGCGACGTTGAGGCTCTTGGCGCGCGTCGAGACGATCCTGCGAGAGATCAGCGGGAGCGAGACCGCCTGCGACACCACAAGATCGTTCATCTTGATCCAGAGCGCATCGTTCTTCGTAGGATCCAGCTCGACGAGCGCTTGGTCATACATCTGGTTGTACTCCTTGTTGACCCACCGAATGTAGTTGTCGCCGGACCAGTTATTCTCTTTCTGCGCGATGTCCTTGGCCGGATCGCCGCTATAGTACTGGCGCATGTAGTTCGCTGGGAACGGGGAGGTGAACGTGTTGGTGAACATCTGCACATCGCGGTAGAAGTGCGCGGCGGTGTCGTTGTTGCCTGGGGAGCTGCTGAAGAACACCCCCGCGTCCACGGACTGCAGGGTCACGGCAATGCCGACTTTCCCCCAGCCGTCTTTGACGATCTGCTGCTCTTTTTGCCGCAGCGTGTTGACGCTGGTGACGTAGGTCACCTGCAGCTTGACGCCGCCCTTCTGGCGGATCCCGTCGGGGCCCTTCTGCCACCCGGCCTCGTCGAGCAGCTGATTGGCTTTCGCGATGTCGAAGACGCTCTTCGTATTCTTCGAGTTGAGCTTCGAGGGCGTCGTGAGGACGTTCGGCGTGGCGTCCCCCTCCAGGCCGTACAGCTGCTTTGCTATCGTCTCCCGGTCGACCGCCAGGCCGAACGCCTGCCGTACTTTCAGGTCCGTCAGGAACGAGTGGGGCGTCTTGATCGATGCGCGCTGCCCGTCGACCTCCTTGTTGGGGTCGGTCTGGTTTATGTAGATCTGCTCGACCCCGCCGCCCCCTTCCGTGATGACCACACCCTTGCCCGCCTTCGTCATGGCCTCGAGCACCGGCCACTCCACCTGAAGGTTCCAGGCGTAATCGTACTCGCCGGTCTCGAGCACCGCGCGCGCGGCCGACGTCGCGTCACCGCCTCCCTTGATCTGCACCTGCTGGAAGGCGGGCTTGTTGGGATCCCGGTAGAACTCGTTGATCGAGTAGACGACGAGGTCGCCGGGGCGGAACGACTCCACCTTGTACGGTCCGGTCCCGAACGACTTGAGGTTGAACGGAGCGTTGCGGGCGTTGCTGCCCACGTAGGATTCCAGGGCATGCTTCGGCAGAATCATCCCGTTCGAGCCGACAAACGGCAGATACCACGCGGGTGTGGGGGCCTTGAAGGTGATCTTGACGGTGGAGGGGTCCGGGGCCTCGACTTTATCGATGGTGGCGAACGCCGCGTAGGTCGTCGCCCCAGACTCCTTGTTGATCACGAACTGGTACGTGAAGACCACGTCGGCGGCCGTGAACGGACGCCCATCGCCCCACTTGATCCCCGGCTTCAGTTTGTAGGTCACGGACTTCCCATCGGCCGAGAGCCCGCCGTTGGACCGCGACGGGACCTCGGACGCCAGCACCGGTGTGAAGACACCCGCCGCATTCACGGTCAGGAGGGGCTCGAGGCACACGCGCGAGGCGTGGTAGTCCTTGACGCCCTGCGAGAGATGGGGGTTCACGATGGTGGGCGCCTGCCAGTAGAGCAGTTTGAGGACCCCGTTGTCTCCCCGCCTCCCACTCATGGCGGCCCGGACCGGCTGGAGCCCCGCCCCGGCGAGCGCCGACGCCATCGCGCTCGTGGAGAGTCCGAGCATCGCCAGGCGGGCGATCACCTCGCGCCGGGAAAGCCGCCCGGTGGTCCCGAGCGTCACGATCTCGCGCACCTCGTCGTTGCTCACGGGTCGCCTCCCCTGAGACGATTCTGGGTCAGTCTAGGTCTTGCGCCGCCAGTCCGCGATATTCCGTGGTTCGTCGTCGAACGGGCTCATGTTCTCGCCGACGTCCAAGCTCTTCGCCCGCGCTGAAACGATGCGTCGATCGATCAGCGGCAGCGACGCCCCTTGGGTGACGACCAGATCATTCATCTTGACCCAGAGCGCGTCGTTCTTCTGCTGGTCCAGCTCCACCTGGGCCTGGTCGAACATCTGATTGAACTCCTTGTTCACCCAGCGATTGACATTCCGGCCGGACCAGTTATTTTCTTTCTGCGCCAGATCCTTTGCCGGATCACCGCTGTAGAACCGGTTCATGTACGAACTGGGGAACGGCGAGCCAAACGTCCCGGTATACATCTGCACGTCGGTATAGAAGTGGGCGAGGGTATCGTTGTTCCCGGGCGAACTGCTGAAGAACACCCCGGCGTCCACGGACTTCAGCGTGGTCGCGACGCCGATCTTCGCCCACCCCGCCTTGACGATCTCCTGCTCTTTTTGCCGGAGCGTGTTCACGCTGGTCTGATAGGTGACCTGCAGCTTCACGCCGCCCTTTTGCCTGATGCCATCCGGACCCCGCTGCCAGCCGGCTTCGTCGAGCAGCTGGTTGGCCTTGGCCACGTCGAAGACCAGCTTGAGATTCTTGGAACGGAACCGGGTCGGAGTGGTCAGCACGTTTACCGTAGGATCCCCCTCCAAGCCGTAGAGCTGCTTCGCCACGGTCTCGCGGTCGAGCCCCAGGCCAAACGCCTGCCGGACCTTGAGGTCGCTGAGGAAGGGATGCGGTGCCTTCACGGAGGAGCGCTGGCCGTCGATCTCCTTGTTGGGATCGGTCATGTTGCAGAAGACTTGTTCGACACCGCCGCCGCCCTCGGTGATGACCACGCCCTTGCCGGCCCGGGCCATCGCCTCCAGCACCGGCCATTCCACCTGCAGGTTCCACGCGTAGTCGTACTCCCCCGTCTCCAGCACGGCGCGCGCGGCGGAGACCGCATCCCCGCCGCCTTTCAGCTGCACCTGCTGGAACGCCGGTTTGCTGGGCTCTCGGTAGTTCTCGTTGATCGAGTAGACGACAAGATCGCCGGGCCGGAACGTGTCAACCTTATAGGGGCCCGTGCCGAACGACTTCAGGTTGAAGGGGGCGTTCCGCGCGTTGGCGCCGACGAAGGTTTCCAGCGCGTGCTTGGGCAGCACCATCCCGTTCTCGCCGACAAACGGAAGGAACCAAGCCGGGGTTGGCGCTTTGAACGTGATCTTGACGGTGGTGGGGTTGACCGCTTCCACCTTTTCGATGTTGTCATAGCTCGCGTAGGTGGTCGATCCTGTCTCCTTGTTGATGACGAACTGATGTGTGAAGGCCACGTCGACGGAGGTAAACGGCTGGCCGTCGGCCCATTTGACCCCCGGCTTTAGTTTGTAGGTCACCGACTTCCCATCAGGCGACAGCCCCCCGTTGGCCCGAGAGGGGACCTCGGCGGCCAGCACAGGCGTGAATACGCCGGCCGCGTTCACCGTCAGCAGCGGCTCGAGGCACAACCGCGAGGCGTGGAAATCTTTGCTCCCGATGGCGAGGTGCGGGTTCACGATCGTTGGCGCTTGCCAGTAGAGCAGTTTCAGCACTCCGCTCTCTCCTCGCCTCCCCATGGCGGCGCGGGCGGGTTGGAGCCCAGCCCCGGCGAGCGCCGACAGGATCGCACTTGTGGAAAGCCCCAGCATCGCCAGGTGGGCGATGACCTCACGCCGGGAGAGGCGTCCGGTCTTTCCCAGTGTGACAATTTGATGCACGTCATCCTTTCGCATGTGCTACCCCCCCCGTGATTGGCTTCGGCAGGATTCGTGATGTACCTAAGAACTCCTCCGGCTGCGCTGCCTGCCGCCGGCTTCACGATTTCTTTATCATACGCGCGAAGAACTGGGGGTGTTCGCGGTGGGTTAGGCTTCCTCGAAGAGATGTTCTCCCCGGTGGAGACGGTAGGCGATCTGGTAGGTTTGCCCCTGCGCGCGCACCGTCGGCGCGTGCGCGGCCAGGTAGCGGGCCGCGGCGATCAGGGCCGTTGGGGCCTCGGGGGTTTCCCGAAGCCGGGCGAAGAGGCGGAACGCCCCCTCCACCGTTTGGATCGTGTGGAAGTCGCGGTCCTCTCGCAGGAGCACGAAGCCCAGCACCGCCTGCAGCTTCTCGGGGGCACCCCCGCTGTGGAGATACTGTGCGGCGAGCCCGCCGGCCTCGTTCACCTGTTGCTGGCGGTCCAGCAGTCCCGGGAGGTCGTGAAGGATCGCCTCGGGGTCCTCCACGGCCCGAGGCTCGGGCAGATGCGCCGGGGGGATATTGAGAAACCGGTCGAGATAGACGCTCATCGCGGCGTCGAACACGCCTCGCAGCAATTCGTCCGACCGGACCCGATGCAGCCCCTGGTGGACCGCATTGGCGAACGTAAAGGTGTGGAGCGCGGTATCCCAGTCGCCAAACTCGTTGGCGGTGTGGAACTGCGCGATCCGGAGGGCCGCCGCGTACGAAACCGACGCGGCCAGCTCTTCTTCTGTGGCTCCCTCGCGAAGCCCATCCAGCAGGGCGTTCGCGATCGCCTGCGGATCGGTCCCCAGGAGGACCGGGATCAGCGCGTTCCGGCCCGCCCATTCCCGGGGGTGATCCCCTCGCCCCCCGCGGTGCGCGGCCGGGAGCTCCTCGAACGCCCCTTCGAGAATGCGCACCAGGTCGACGGGGTGCCGCCAGGAGTTGTCCTCCTCCATGCGATCGGCGGCGGCGTACCCTCCGACGAGGCTGGCCAGTACGGGCTCGGCGTATTCCCATCCCGCAACGTCCAAGGTCTCGAATGCCTTGTTGGTAAAGTCGAGGACGTGGCCGATCTGGATGTACCGGTGGTCGGTCGCCGCAGCGAAGAGCATATCGGCCATCTGGCGGTGATCCCATCCGGCGCGCACGGCGGAGACGACGCAGCGCTCCGCGCCCTCGGCGTCCCGCACCTCGACGAATTGCCTGAACCAACGCTTGAGCGCAGGGGGCTCCGCGTGGAGTGTTGGAAGCGGACGGATGCCAAACCGTGGCGCCTGGCCGTCGCTGTCCCGCGATACCGCCGACAGCCCGTGGTACAGGGCCCGGGGGCGGTCGCTCGCCGAGAGGATCGGCACGAGGTTCATCATGCACGCGAGGATCGTCAACCCCTGCCCCCACCCGGCCCGTCGGTACTGGGTCCCGAACTCTACCCCGGCCCGGAAGGGCACGACGGGATCGTCCCCCGCGTCGAGCAGCGCGATGACGCCCTTGGCGAGGACGAGCGGGATGTTCCGTTCCAGCCCGATCCGCAGACGCGCCTGCTGGTACGGGCGAGGATCGGGGTCCGCCCCTAGATCCACCCAGACTTCGCCGCCTCGGATCTCGACCGGGAACGCCCGCACGTCACCGGCAAACTGGTCGAACGTCCCGCCGCTCGCCAGGTCGAATCTCGCATGGTGCCAGTGGCAGGTCAGGATCCCGTCCTTGACCGTCCCCCGGTCGAGCGGAAACCCCATGTGCGGACAGCGATTGTCGACGGCATAGATGCGGTCCCCGTGTGCAAACAGTGCAAGCGCGTGGCCGTCGAGATGGACGGCGAGGCACCCCCGGGAGTAAACATCCGCCAGACCGGCCGCGTGCACGAGCCCCGTGCGAACTCGACTCATCTCGTGCTCCTTTCAGATCGACGGTGGGTGGATGGAACGTCGCGCTCCTCTGACTTCGCGCCCCTCTCTTTTATAGTACGATAGCGCGCCGCTCACCCCCCCGCCACCGGCTCAGGGACGGATCACAGGCTGGTCCTTCGTACAGGGGGACGATTGACTCCCTGTGCGGCCGCGGGTACACTGAATGTACCCCCCCCAGGGGGGAAGGGAGGCAACGCGATGGCGAGAACGGTCGTGGGGTTCGACCCTCGGGCAAAAGAGAAAATCCTCGCGCGCCTGCGGAGCGTAGAGGGCCACCTCCGCGGAATCACGCGCATGGTGGAGGAAGATCAGTACTGCGTCGACGTGATCAAGCAGACCAAGGCCGTCCAGAGCGCCATCGACCGGGTCAACGCCTTGTTGCTGGAGCGTCACCTCAATCACTGCGTCAGCGCGGCGATCAAGTCGGATGATGCGCGCGAGCGGGAACGGGTCGTCTCGGAGTTGCTGGACGTCTTCGAGAACGGCCAAGGATAGGGGGCGATGGCGCATACGGTGATCGACCTCCCGGTCGAAGGCATGACGTGCGCCTCGTGCGTCCGCCGCATCGAGCGGGCGCTGGGGCGCCTCGACGGGGTCGGCGAGGCCAGCGTGAACCTGGCCACCGGGAGGGCCCGCGTCGCGGTCGATACATCGGTGACGACCCGCGATCAACTCGATGCCGCGGTTGAGAAGGCCGGGTACCGGGTCGGATCGCGCACCCCCGCCCCGGAGGACGCCTTCTCATGGAACGCTGAGGACGGGCGCGCGCCGGAGGCGGAACGGGGGCTCACCGAGCTTCGGCGAAAGTGGATCACGAGCCTGGCGGTCGGGCTCGCGATGATGGCGTCGATGTACCTGCCCCTGCGGTTCGAGATGGACCTCGTGAACCCATTGTTCCTGATCGCCGCCACGGTCGTGCAGTTCTGGGCGGGCGGCGTGTTCTATGCAGCGGCATGGGCCGCGGGCCGCCACGGTGGCGCGACCATGGACACATTGGTCGCGATGGGCACCAGCGTGGCGTACGGCTACAGTGCGTTCGTGACGCTCTGGCCAACGCTGGCGCAGCGCTGGGGTTTCCCGTTCCACCTCTACTACGAGTCGGCCGTGATCATCATCGCCCTCGTCCTGCTCGGACGCTGGATGGAGGCGCGGGCCCGGACGCGGGCGGGTGCGGCGATCGGAGCGCTCGTGAAGCTCAGGCCGAAGACGGCGCGTGTGATCCGCGGCGGCGCGGAACAGGAAATCCCGGTGGGGACCGTTCAGGTCGGCGATCTCATCCGCGTCCGGCCCGGCGAGAAGGTCCCTGTCGATGGGATCCTCGTTGAGGGGACGTCGGCGGTCGACGAGAGCATGCTGACCGGCGAGAGCCTCCCGGTCGTGAAGGGGCCGGGCGATACCGTCATCGGGGCCACCCTCAACGCGACGGGATCGTTTCTGTTTCGCGCCACGAAGATAGGGCGGGACACGACGCTAGCCCAGATCGTGCGGCTGGTGGAGGCGGCACAAGGATCGAAAGCCCCCATCCAGCGCCTCGCCGACACCGTCTCCGCATACTTCGTCCCCGCCGTCCTGATCATTGCCGTCCTCACATTTGCCGGCTGGCTCGCGTTTGGACCTGAACCGCGCCTGACGCTCGCCCTGACCGCCGCGATCGCGGTCCTCATCATCGCTTGTCCCTGCGCGCTTGGGCTGGCCACCCCCACGGCAATTATGGTCGGGACCGGGAAGGCTGCAGAGTTCGGCGTCCTTATCCGTGGCGGGGAGGCGCTGGAGCAGGCGCGGAGGATCACGGCCATCGTGTTCGACAAGACCGGGACCCTCACGCGGGGCACGCTTCGGGTCACACAGGTGCTCCCCGTGGACGGTGTGACGGAAGGCGAGCTGCTCCAGCTGGGTGCCGCGGCGGAGGTCGGCTCTGAGCACCCGCTTGGGACGGCCATCGTCGACCGCGCCCGCCACCTGGATCTGACGCTCCCCGCAGCGGAAGACTTTCACGCGCTGGCGGGTCAAGGCGTCCGGGCCCGGGTGGGCGGTCGCGAAGTGTTGCTGGGCAACCGGTCGTTGATGCAGCAGCACCGCGTGGCGCTCGATGGACTCGTGGAGCGAGCGGAGGCGTGCGCCCAAGACGGCGCCTCGCCGCTCTACATCGCGGTGGATGGCCGCGGGGCCGGCGTGATCGCTGTCGCCGACACGCTGAAACCGGAGTCGCGCGACGCCATGACACTGCTGCGGGCCCTGGGACTGGAGGTCTGGATGGTGACGGGCGATCATCGCGGCACCGCGCTCGCCATTGCGCGCGAGGCCGGGATCGACCAGGCACATGTGCTCGTCGAGGTGCGTCCGGATCAGAAAGCGGACGTGGTAAAGCGGCTACAGGCGGAGGGGAAGATCGTGGCGATGGTGGGCGACGGCATCAACGATGCGCCGGCGCTGGCGCAGGCCAATCTCGGGATCGCCATCGGGACCGGGACCGACGTCGCGATCGCCGCCTCTGACATTACGCTGATCGGCGGGGATCTCCGCACGATCGCCACGGCGATCGCCCTCTCGCGCAGGACGGTCGGGGTCATCATCCAGGGGCTGATCTGGGCATTCGCGTACAACGTGCTGCTCATCCCTGTCGCCATGGGCGTGCTGTATCCCTGGATCCACGTGCTGCTCAGCCCGGTGCTCGCCGCGGCGGCGATGGCGATGAGCAGCGTGAGCGTGGTGACCAATGCCCTTCGGCTCCGGGGCTTCCGCCCACCGCTATCATTGAGGCCCGACTCTGGAACGGAGGGGAGACCATGACCACCGTTGTTCTGACGGTGCCCGGCATCTCATGCGAGCACTGCGAGCGGACCATCCGCGAGGCCCTGACCCCGGTCAAGGGGATCCAGCGCCTCGACGTGAACATCACGGCGAAGCAGGTGCGCGTCACCTACGACGAAACCCAGGTCGCGACCGAGAAGATGAAGGAGATTCTCCGGCAGGAAGGGTACCCGGTCGCATCTTGACCAAAACGGGGGAGGAGAGATCGATGGCTGCGACGATCCCGGAGCCCGTCAAGACGTTTCTCGAGAAGCCAAATTTCGCTGTCCTCGCCACCCAATCTCGTTCGGGTCGCGTGCAGGCGACGCCCGTGTGGTTCGTGCGTGCCGGCGGCGAGATCCTGATCAACACCAGCGCCGGCCGGACAAAGCTGCGGAACATGGAAGCCAACCCCCAGGTCACCCTGGCGATTGTCGATCGCGAGAACCCGTACCAGTACGTTCAGATCCAGGGTCGGGTTGTGAAGTTCGATAAGGATAACGGCGCGAAAGGCATCGACCGGCTCTCGCAGCGATACATGGGGAAGCCCTATGCGTATTCGGGCGGCGATAACCCGAAGAATCGGGTCAGCATCCACATCGCCCCCGAACGGGTCGACGCACACAACCTCTAGCGACCTGAGGCGACCGGCCGGCGTGGTCGCCTAACGCGGTGGCTGCTGCTGGATCCAGGCAATCACGTCCTCGGCGTTCTTATCAGGGGGGAACACCGGATAGAAGAGTTTGATGATCCGCCCGTGCAGAGCCACCAACGTGAGCCGCTTGATGAGGACCATCGACTCCACTTCAAAGGTGGGCAACCGGAGCGCACGCGCAAACCGCAACTCAGTGTCGCTGAGCAGCTCCATGGGCAGGTGAAGGCGTTCGACCGCCTCGCGCTGGTCATCGGTGGTCTGCGTGCTGAGGCCAAACACCTGCGCGCCCAGGTGCCGCAGTTCCTGATAATGATCTCGGAAGGCACACGCCTGGGGGGTGCAGCCTCGCGCCCCGGGGATCTCATTCCAGCCTGTTGGGATCTCGACGTCGGGCCGGCCGGTGCGCGGGTAGCAGTAGATGACCGTCAGCTCGGGGAGCGCCCCGAGGTTCACCGCTCGGCCGGACGTGGACGCCAAGGACACCGCGGGCAGGCGTGCGCCCGGCAGATGATCGCAGGCTCCATCGTCGATCGGCATAGGCAGGTCCGGTGGAAGTTCGTACAGGTTGTCTGTTCTCGCCATCTGCGTCCCTCAGTAGACCGACGGGGCGTAGACGTTCACCGTCACGAGCGACTCCGCCCCGCTGTTTACGATTTCGTGGGCCTCGCCGGCCTCGATCAAGAGCAGCGCACCGGCGTCCAGCTCGACGCGACGACCCTCGACCACCGCGGCCCCCGAGCCGGACACGACATACAGCCATTGGTCCGAATCGGGATGGACGTTGTCATCTCCGCCGGTCGACTGGCCCGCCTCTAGCACCATCACCGCCGCCTGCGATCGCTCGGTCCCGGCCACGATCCGGAAGAACGACCGCATCCCGCCGGTCTGAACGCGTTTCATGATTCGTCTACGCTCGCGCGGACTGAACGGTTCCAGCCGGCGGCGATCCCTCTCCTCTTTCGTGTCACCCAGCCGGGGAGCCTGCCGGCTGCTTGGGCCACGGAGGAATTCGCGCTCAGATACCCTGAATACTCCGCCCCAAATGGCGTCTCCCGATGCGAAGGGACACCTGGTCGTTCACGAGGATCCACGGCTGGCTGCCCAACTCGACCAGCTGGCCGCCGGCAGCCGCCTGGTGTTCTTCGCCGGACTGCCGGGCACGGGCAAGAGCCTGCTCATTCATCAAATGGCGCATCTCGCGCACGCCGCCGGCCGCGAAATCCACCTCTTGCAGTGGGACGTGGTTCGTCCCCGGTTCGAGGCCGGCCGTGCGGGCGTGCGGCACCCAACCGAGCAGGGGGTAACCCACAGCGTCATCCGAAAGGCGGTCGGCGTCTGGGTGCGCCACGCGATGGTCGCATGGCACCACCACCACCCCGAATCCAGGCACCTGCTGATCGGCGAGACGCCGCTCGTGGGCCATCGCTTCATCGAACTGGCCCGCCGCGAGGACGACGCCGCCGAGCCACTTCTCGCGGCAGGCTCGTGTCGCTTCGTGATTCCAGTCCCCTCGCTCGAGGTTCGCCGGTTCCTCGAAGCCGAACGGGACCGGCGCATCCACCGGCCGGTACATGACCGCGAGCGGGAAGACGCGCCCCCGCACGTCCTTCGCGCTCTGTGGGGCGAACTGGTCGATGCGGGGCGCGCTTTGGGAGTCGACCGCAACGGCGAGCCCGCCGCGGCCCCGCCGTATGACCCCGGCCTTTACGAACGCGTCTACCGGCTCGTGCTTCGACATCGTCATGTGGCAAGCCTCATCGTGGATAGGGTCCTCTCCAACGAAGGCCGCTCGGTCTATGAGTTCCACATCCCCGCACACGACGTCGTGCCTTCCGCAGACGAGACCGATCGCTTCATCGAAAAAATCGAGCAGCAGTACCCCGACTTGAGCGGCCTACAGGACGAAGTTGATCGCTGGTACGTGGTGTGAGCCCCGATTTCCGATCTGACTATGCACGGTGGACTTCGGGGCTGCGAAGGAGTTCGGGGACCAAACTGGAAATTCCGGTCATGGCGGATCACGCCGCTATTGAGCGCATCCACGGCTATTGCGGCTTCTGCATCGCCCGCTGCGGCACCGTGGCGACGGTGGAAGATGGTCGCTTCACGCGGCTGGACCCCGACCCATCGCACCCGACCGGCCAGGCGATCTGCGCCAAGGGGCGGGCGGCTCCGGAAATCGTGTACCACCGGGAGAGACTCACCTACCCGCTCCGCCGGACCCGCCCGAAGGGCGACCCCGACCCCGGCTGGGAACGGATCGGCTGGGACCAGGCGCTGAACCTGACCGCCGCCGCGATGCGCGAGGTCGCCGAACGGCATGGACCGCACGCGGTCGCCTTTACCGTCTCTTCCCCCTCCACGACCGCGATCGCGGATTCCAGCGGCTACATCCGGCGGCTGGCGAACGCCTTCGGCACCCCAAACGCGAACATCACCCTCGACATCTGCGGGTGGGGGCGCGCCTTCGCCACGCGCTACACATATGGCGTCGCCAGCGTCGGCGCCTCCTCCGGGGGCGCCATGCCGGATATCGAGAACAGCGGCGTGCTGATCCTGTGGGGCTACAACCCCAGCTTCACCCGCCTCACCCACGCGACCGCCGTTGTCGCAGCGCTCCGGCGCGGCATGCGGCTGATCGTCATCGACCCGCGCCATGTCGGCCTTGCCGGCAAAGCCGATCTTTGGCTCAGGGTGCGGCCCGGCACCGACGGCGCGCTGGCGCTCGGCCTCGCCAATGTGATGCTCGAGCGCGGCTGGTACGACCGCGACTTCATCCGCAGTTGGAGCAACGGGTCGCACCTGGTACGCGCCGACACAGGCCGCGTGCTGACCGAGCGCGACCTCAATCCGAGCGGTGATGGGGGCCGCGTCCTCTCCTGGGACAGCGTGGCGGCGCGGCCGGTGCCGTATGACACCACCGCGGGGCGGTACGAGGGCGACGGCACCAATCTCGCGCTGGACGGCGAATACGGTGTCGTCACGCCGCGGGGCGAGGTCCTCTGCCACCCCGCCTTCGAGCTGTATAGACGGCTCTGCAGGCGCTACACGCCGGAGACCGTCGAAGCGATCTGCTGGATTCCGCGCGCCCAGGTCGAGGAAGCCGCACGGCTGATCTGGCACGCGCGCCCGGTGTCCTATTACGCGTGGAGCGGCCACGAGCAGCACGCCAACGTCACGCAGACGGCGCGCGCCATGTCGCTGCTGTATGCCCTCACCGGCTCTTTCGACCGGCCCGGCGGCAATGTGCTGTTCGCGGCGCCGCCGGCCGCGCCGATCGACGGCCAGGAGCTGCCGTCGGCGCGCCATATGGCCCCGACAGTGGGCCTCGCCGAGCGCCCGCTCGGGCCGGCGCGGTGGGGCTACGTGACCACCCGCGATCTCTACCGGGCCATTCTGGAGGGGAACCCCTACCCGGTCCGCGTCGTGATCGGCTTCGGCGCCAACATGGTGCTGGCCCATGCCGGCGGCAGGCAAGGGCGCGAGGCCCTCAAGGCGTTGCCATTCTACGCGCATGCCGATCTGTTCATGAACCCGACTGCCGAGCTGGCCGATGTGGTGCTGCCGGTCGCCTCGGCTTTTGAGCGCGAGGCGTTGAAGATCGGCTTCGATGTCAGCCAGGAGGCGCAGTCACTGATTCAGCTCCGTCCGGCGGTCGTGCCGCCGCCCGGCGAAGCGCGCGCGGATACCGACATCATCTTCGATCTCGCGGGCCGGCTTGGACTTGCGGCGCAGTTCTGGAATGGCGACATCGATGCCGCGTACCGCCATCAGCTGGCCCCGACCGGCGTGACGTTGGAGCAGCTGCGCGCCGCCCCCCGCGGCGTGCGGGTGCCGCTACAACCCCGCCACGCCAAATATGCCGAGCCGGACGCGAACGGCGTGCCCCGCGGCTTCGCAACACCTTCGCGCAAGATCGAACTCTACTCGCAAACTTTTCTCGATCACGGCTACACGCCGCTGCCGGATTTTTCTGAGCCGCCTGTCGGCCCCGTGGCGCGGCCCGATCTGGCTGCGCGTTTTCCGCTGATCCTGACGAGCGCGAAACCGTCGCTATTCTGCCAGACCCAGCACCGCGCGCTGTCGAGTCTGCGGAGGCGCGCCCGGCATCCCGAGGTGGAGCTGCATCCCGCGGCGGCGCAGGTACGCGGGATCGCCAACGGGGACTGGGTGTCGATCGAGACGCCGGAGGGCAGCGTACGCGCCCGCGCCCGGCTCAACGCGGACCTCGATCCCCGTGTGGTGGTCGGCGAGCATGGCTGGTGGCAGGGCTGTGCCGAACTCGGCGCGCCCGGCTACGATCCCTTCAGCCCGATGGGCGCCAACTTCAACCTGCTCATCGGCACAGACGCGCTCGACCCAGTCAGCGGCACCGCGCCGCATCGCTCCTACCTGTGCCAGATTCGACCCGTCGCGCAAGGAACGGTGCCGGGACCCCCAAGCCCGTAATCCCCACCGCGACGTCACACCTCCGCCAGCAACCGCGTAAACCAGGCCAGGCGGGGGGCGATCGTGGAGACCACGACGTGTTCGTGCTCGGCGTGGCCGCCGTCCCCGACCGCGCCGAGCCCGTCGAGCGTGGGTACCCCGAGCGCCGCGGTAAAGTTGCCATCGCTGCCGCCGCCGGTTCCGCTCGCAGGGAGATCGAACCCCTCGTCCGCCGCGATACGCTTGGCCAGAATGTAGAGTCGGCGTGACGCCTCGGTCTCCTCCATGGGCGGCCGGTTCAGGCCCCCGGTAATCCGGGTCGAGGTCCCGCGGATGAAGGTGGGGCGGTTGCGGATCCCCTCGTCGGCCCGGCGTGCCTCCTCCGCGGTGCGGACCCGGAGATCGATCTCCGCCTCAGCGTGGGCCGCGACGACGTTCGAGCGCGTGCCCCCGCGGACCACGCCGACGTTCACCGTCGTTCCGCGGGCCGGATCGTTCAGCGTGTGCAGGTCGACGACCTGGCGGGCCAGCTCGAGGACGGCGCTTCGCCCTTTCTCCGGATCGGCTCCGGCGTGGCTCGCGACCCCCTCCACATCGAGGTGATACATCCCCACCCCTTTCCGCCAGAGTTTGATCGCGCCTTCGGCGCCCACGGATGGCTCGAGCACGAAGACGCACTCCGACGCGCGCGCCAGCCGCTCGATGATTGGACGGGACGTGGGGCTTCCCACCTCCTCTTCGGAGTTGCCGAAAAACGTGAACGTCTTATCCTTGGCGACGCCCGCCTCGAGGGCGAGCCGCAGTCCCCAGAGCGCCTGGAGGTCCCCGTACTTCATGTCGAACGATCCGGGGCCGGTCAACCGGTCGCCATCGATCCGGCACGGCAGCCGCTGGACCGTCCCGACCGGCCAGACCGTGTCGAAGTGACCCAGCAGCAGGATCTTGCGGGCGCCCTCCCCGATCCTGGCCTCAAAGTGATCCCCCCATCGCTCCTGGCGGTGCCACGTGATCTCCGCTCGCGCGTACTCACGGTACCATTCCGCGAGATGCCGGCCCGCGCGGTCGCACGCGGCCTTGTCCACGGTGGGCGATTCGAGCTCGACAAAAGTCCGCAGGTCGGACAGGAACGCCTCCAGATGCCGGTCAACCGAGGAGCGAAAGCTGGGCAAGGTACTCCCTCCCGTGCGAATTCAGTGGTACAATTCCTCGTCGAGCCGGCGCAGTTCGTCGAGGTTCCCGCGGCGCATCTCACGGCGCCCGTCCTCGAGGTCGTGGATCACCGCCACCAGCTGCTCGTTCAGCGGCGCGCGGACTCCGGCCCGGCGGCCCACATCGACCACGGCGCCGAGCTGCACGTCGACCTCCGTCCGCCGGCGCCGGACGGCCAGATCGCGCCAGATGCCGCTCTTCTGCTTGAGCGAGTGACGGTTGAATGCTACGAGGCGATCGAGGCTGCGCTGGATCCCATCCCAGTCCCGAGGCGTGGCGAACCGCATGGCATTAGGATCGTATCCATCGAATCCTTCGCTCTGGACCCCTTCCCCGTCGGCGACCTCGACCACCTCAGCGGCCAGGTTGGCCAGCAGGGACCGGCAGCGAGGATCGGCGAGCACCTCCGCCATCGTCTCGTCCACGACGGCCGTCGCGAACAGCATCGATGCGTATCCCAGCTTTCCCCAGAGGTAGCCCCAGATGTTTTGTGTCAGCGTGGTGTGCTCGAGAAACGCGTCCTTGAGGATCACCCCCAACTGCTGGAGCCGCGGGCTCAGGCGCCCATCCAGTTCACCCAGGTAGAGCGCTCCCGCCCCGCCGTACATGATGCGGCCCGGCCCGAGGTAGTCCGCCCCGAAATTCACGAACGCCCCTACCGTCTTCTCCGCACCGATCCGCTTGGCGATCACCGTCTCGTTGAGCCCATTCTGCATCGACACAACGAAGCTGTCGGTCCCGAGGAGGGGGACGATGGGCTCGAGGGCGCCTATGGTGTGCATCGCTTTGACCGCCAGCAATACCGCCTCGGGCGGACGGCCGCCGAGCGCATCTGCCAGCCCCGCGACCGTGACGGCCGGGACACGGACTTGGAACGTGCGGTTCCCCTCGATCGTCAGCCCCGACCGTTCGATCGCGTTCACGTGCTCTTCGACGGTGTCCACCATCAGGACGCCGTGCCCGGCACGGGCGAGGTGCGCCCCTATCGTTCCCCCGATGGCGCCCGCGCCAATGACCGTGAAGTGCATCGCGCATCCTCCCCTAGGCAGTGGCTTGTCACCGATCATCCGGCAGTGTAATACGGCGCGCGCGTCGGCATCGCCTCCGTGAAGGAGCCCTCCCGCCGGTGGCCAATCTGATCCATCGAGGATCCTGGCCGTGATTCCGACCCCGGCATCGCACTTGACGAGTGCGCCGCTCCACAGCGTTCGCCGCCCCGGCGCGCATCCACTCGACCTGGAGAGTCTGTATCATACGAAGCGCATCGCCGCGGTCGAGTGGTCGGCGGACGGGCGGCATCTCTACTTCGAGACCAACGCCAGCGGCCGGTTCAACATCTGGCGCGTCCCGGCCGATGGGGGGTGGCCGGTCCAAATCACGGTATCGGACGAACGTACGGCGCTTGAGGAACCGTCCCCGGACGGCCGGTGGCTCCTCTACACCCAGGACCGGGGCGGAGATGAGAAACCGAACCTCTTCCTCATGACGCCGGCGGGCGGCTTCCCGCGAAACATCACGAACACGAACGGTGTGGGCTACGAGAGCTTTGGGTGGTCTCCTGACGGCAGGCGCCTGGCGTTCGCCGCGGAGCGTGCGTCACCCGGCGCATATGAGGTGTACGTGCTGGATCCTGAAACGACCGAAGTCACCCGGATCGCCGGCAACGAGCGTGGAGAATGCGCCAGGCTCCGCTGGAGCCCTGACGGCCGACGCCTGCTGCTGACCAGAACGCGGAACTATCTGAACCACGGCGTGAGCGTGCTCGACCTCGACACCGGTACAGAACGCGTGCTCATCCCGATTGACGATTCGACGACCTCACGCGGGGTCGGGTGGACTCGCGACGGTCGCCGGGTGATCATGGGATCGAACGCCAATCCATCGGACCTCTCCGCCACCGGGGTGGTGGAGATCGATAACGGCGCGATAACATGGCTCACGTCGGGAGAGTGGGAGACCCTCCCAGTCGGTATCTCCCCCGCTGAGGATCGCTTCGTGTACGTCCGAAACGAAGGCGGGACGCACAGAGTGTTCCTCCGCCTTGTGGATGGTCCGGAGGCCGAGATCCCGCTGCCCGCCGGCGTGCTGTCGGCGGCACGCTTCTCACCCGATGGCATGTGGTTGGCCCTCCTCCACGCCTCTTCGAGCAGCCCCAACGAGATCTGGACGTACGAGATCAAGACGGGCGCGCTCCGGCGGCTCAGTCACTCCCTCGTCGCGGGCATGGACGCGGAGGACTTCGCGCGGCCCCACCTGGTCGTGTATCCCTCCTTCGATGGGACGCCGGTCGCGGGGTTCGTCTACCTGCCGGCCAACGCCGAGCGCAGCCGGTCTCACCCCGCCATCGTCTATCCTCACGGCGGTCCCACCGCGCAGTTCACGAACGGCTGGGTCCCCCAGGTGCAGTTCCTGACCTCCCGAGGGTTTGTGGTGATGGCCCCGAACTTCCGGGGATCCACGGGCTTCGGCCGCGCATTCCGGCAGGCCAACAAACGGGACCTTGGCGGCGGCGACCTGCGCGACGTCGTGGCGGCAGCCGAATGGCTCACCGGCTCGGGCTATGTGGACCCGGAGCGCATCGCGGTGATGGGAGCATCGTACGGCGGCTATCTCACCCTCATGGCGCTCGCGAAGTTTCCGGCGCTCTGGGCGGCCGGCGTCGCAATCGTCCCGTTTGCAAACTGGTTTACCGAGTACGAACACGAAGACCCCGTGCTCCAGGCCTACGACCGCTCGATGATGGGCGATCCCGTGGAGAATGGCGATCTTTGGCGCGACCGGTCCCCGATCTTCTTTGTGGACCGGATCCGCGCCCCGCTCCTCCTCCTCGCCGGGGCGAACGACATCCGGTGCCCGGCGGAGGAGACCCAGCAGATCGTCGAGGCGGTCCGGGTGGCCGGGGGCGCCGCTGAGGCGAAGATCTACGAGCACGAGGGTCACGGGTTTGCGCGCCGGGAGAACGAGATCGACGCCTTCCGGCGGGTTGCGGCGTTTCTTGACACGCACATGCAGTCGCGACGCCCGCGCGGGTAGGCCACCTCCCGCGACAGCGCACGCCGGAGATACCGTCTATGAGGCGCTTCCTTGCGATCTTCGTGATCCTGCTGATCCTGGTCGTGCTGGCCGGGGTCGGGACCGGCGCCGTGGTGGTGTGGCGCACCTTTCCCAGGATCAACGGGCACTTGGCGGTTCCGGGCCTCGATGCTCCTGTTGGGATCATCCGCGATCGGTGGGGCATTCCGCATCTCTACGCCCAGAACGTCCACGATCTCTTTTTCGCCCAAGGATACGTCCACGCCCAGGATCGCCTCTGGCAGATGGATTTCAACCGGCGCGTCCCGAGCGGGCGCCTGTCCGAACTCTTCGGCGAGGTCACGCTGCCCTCGGATCGTTTCTTACGCACGATCGGGATGCGGCGCGCAGCCGAAGAGGAACGAGCACGCCTGGATCCGGCATCGGCCGCCGTACTCGCCGCCTACGCCGCGGGCGTCAACGCGTGGATTTCGCAACATCGCTCGGGGCTCCCGATCGAGTTTGCGTTGCTGCGGTACCGGCCCGACCTCTGGACGCCCACGGACACCCTGGCCTTCGGGAAACTCTTGGCGTGGACGCTCGGCGGTAACTGGCGGTACCAGTTGCTGCGGGCGCAACTGATCGCCCGGTTCGGTGTTGAGGGGATGCGCTTTCTCATCCCGCCCTACTCCCCGGATGCCCCGGTGATCATTCCCCGAGGATCGCGATACGGCTCATGGCGCACGACCGCGCTCCTCCAGCTCCTGGATGCGGGCGGACTTCCCTCGGGGATTGGCAGCAACAACTGGGTCTTGGGAGCCTCCCGGACGGCGACCGGCCACCCGTTGCTCGCCAACGACCCCCATCTCGAAGCACAGATGCCGGCGATCTGGTACGAGATGCACCTCGTCGGCGGTCCCTATAACGTGACGGGCGCGACGTTGCCGGGGGTCCCCGGGGTGGTCATCGGCCACAACGCGGACATCGCGTGGGGGGTGACAAACGCCTTTCCGGACGTGCAGGATCTGTATATCGAGCAGTTCCATCCCACCGATCCGGCCCGCTACCTCTACCGCGGCCGGTGGGAACCCGCCAGGGTGATCCGTGAGGCGATCGGCGTGAGGGGGCGGCGTGATCCTGTCGTCGAGACCGTGCGGATCACGCGGCACGGCCCGATCATCAACGACGTCGTGGGGGGCCTCGGCGCGTTCCTCGCGCTCCGGTGGACCGCGCTCGAACCCGGGACCGTCACCGCGTCCCTCCTGGGGCTCGACCGCGCGCGGACTTGGGACGAGTTCAGAGCCGCGCTGCGCTTGTGGACGGTCCCGGCCCAGAACTTCGTGTACGCGGACCGCAAGGACAACATCGGCTATCAACTCCCCGGGCGGATCCCGATCCGCGCGAAGGGCGACGCGCTGGTACCCGTCCCCGGATGGACGGGCGACTACGAGTGGGTGGGCGAGATCCCGTTCGACCGCCTCCCGTCGGTGCCGCGTCCACCCCGCGGATACATCGTCACCGCCAATAACCGGATCGTGTCGGACTCCTATCCGTTCTTCCTGACACAGGAGTGGGGCCCGGGGTTTCGCGCCGCCCGCATCGAGTCGCTGCTGGCCCCACTCCGGCGGGCCACGATCGCCGACATGCAGGCCATCCAACTGGACGCAATGTCGCTTCCGGGGCGGGAGATCGTGCGTGCGCTGGCCGGCCTCCGCACCACCCAGGAACCTGCCGCCGGAATGCTCGCAGAGCTCCTGTCCTGGGACGGCGTCCTACGCTCGGACAGCCGGCCGGCCGCCATCTACGAGGCGTTCCGCATCGCGCTCGTCCCTCGGGTGTTCAAGGACATCCTTGGAGACGACCTGTACAAGCAGTACATCGAGCGGCCGGAAGCGTGGCAGGTGGCCCTGGATCGCCTGCTCCGCGATCCTTCCTCGCGGTGGTGGGGGTCGGAGGGCCACGACGCCGTCATCGCAGACGCCCTCAAGGAGGCCCACGAGGTCCTGACCCGCCGGCTCGGATCCGACCGATCGAGGTGGACGTGGGGACGGCTCCACACGATGCGCTTCGTCCACCCGCTCGGGCGCGTGTGGGCGCTGTCGTGGATCTTCAACGCGGGCGCCCCACCGACGGGCGGCGACCTCTTCACGGTCAATAACGGCGGCTTCGCCGAGGACACGTTTTCGCAGATCATCGTGGCATCCTATAGGCAGGTCATCGACGTGGGCGACTGGGACCGATCGGTCGCGATCCACACGACCGGACAGAGCGGTCTGCCGTTTCATCGCCACTACAAAGACTTCGCGTCGCTGTGGGCGACGGGGGGCTACCATCCGATGCTCTTCTCCCGTCCTCGCATCGAAGAGGAAGCCGAAGGCACGTTGACGATCACGCCCTAGTGCACGTGGGAGGTGACACCAATGACGGACCAGGAACTCAGCGACCACAAGCGCAGGGTCGCCGGCGTCTACAACCTGGCGTCCTCCGGCTACGACCGGTCGCCCCTGCGGTTTTTCCGGCTGGTCGCCTCGCGTCTGGTAGAGCTGGTAGACATGCAGCGCGGCCAGCAGATTTTAGATGTGGCGACGGGTACGGGAGCCGCCGCCTTGGCCGCGGCACGCCGGGTGGGGCCCACCGGCCGCGTGACAGGTGTCGACATCGCGACGGAGATGCTGGCGCAGGCCCGACGCAACGTCGCCGCTACCGACCTTTCGAACGTCGACCTGCAAGAGGCCGATGCGGAAGCGCTACCTTTCCAAGCCCGTACCTTCGATGCGGTGATCTGCGCCTCGTCCATCTTCTTTCTCCCCGAGATGCAGGCCGGTCCTCGGGAATGGACCCGAGTCGTCAAGCCGGGCGGGCGCGTCGGGTTCTCGGCGTTCGGAGCGACCGCGTTCCAGCCTCAGTCCGATCTCTTCGAAGCCCGCATCCGCGGCTACGGGATTTCGCTTCCGCCGCAGAAACGGCCGTTCGGCTGGCAACGATTGACCGACCCGGGACAGTGCCGGATGTTATTGGAGGGCGCCGGGCTGCGCGACATCCAAGTCACCACGGAGCAACTCGGCTACCATTTCGCTTCGGCCGGCGAATGGTGGGAGTTCGCCTGGGGAAGCGGATTTCGGGGACCGCTGTCTCAGCTGTCTGCCGCGGACCTGGAGCGGTTCAAGGCCGAGCACCTGAGCGAAGTCTCGGCATTGGCCACGGACCGTGGCATCTGGTTCGATGTCGCGGTGATCTTCGCCACCGGCCGTGTGCCTCCCGAATGAAGATACTGACGGTTATTCCAACACAGGAAGAACTCGATTCCTTTGTGCACGCGTGCTTCGAGCAAGGCTACCAAGCCAAGCCCCTCGCCATGGGAAAGCTTTCGATCGCATACTTTCCAGTGTTGGAGATGGCAGCCGCTCACGGCGGCCTTGGCAAGGCGCAGTTCGCTGTTCAGACTCAGCATCTGATCGATGCAGGCAATTGGGATGTGGTCATTTGTGCTGGTGCGGCCGGCGCACTTGCGAGTGGTCTTTCTGTCGGAGATGTTGTCATCGCCACCGAGACCGTGGAGCATGATATTCGGAATAAATTTGGCAAGCCTCTTCTCCCACGCTTCAGCAGTTCGGAACGAGCATTAGAATGTTGCCGCCAGGCCGTACAAGCGGTCCCTTCACTGAACGTACATTATGGCCCCATTGCAAGCGGAGATGAAGATGTGATGGATGTTGAAAGACGGGCAGCCATTCACAAACTCACCGAGGCCTTGGCGGTCGCGTGGGAAGGAGCTGGCGGGGCACGGGCCAGCCAGTTCAGCGGAGTGCCGTTCATCGAAATTCGCGGTGTGACAGATGGCGCTGATGATACGGCGGCACGCGATTTTCGGCTAAATGTCAAACGGGCGCTGAAAGGTGTCGCACAGGTGGTTATCGCTCTGGCGCGATGGAGTAGCAATCGCCCAACGACGGGATAACTTGGATTCTGGTGACATAATACGTCTCGGGCGGGTCCCCATCTACGGCGAGAGCCACACCGTCCGGAGCCGCAGCATCCCGTCGGGGACGAGCGTGAACCCGTGGACGCGGGTGGAGAGCAATTTGTACTCTCTGGGATAGAACAGCAAGGCGTACGGCACATCATCGGCGAGGATCTTCGTCACATCGGCGTACGCGCGCCGACGCTGGGTCATGTCGTTGAGGAGCCGCGCCGCGTCCAGCAGCGACTGGACCTTCGAGTCGGCGTACCCCGTGAAGTTCAGCCCGCCCATGCCCGACTGGGTCACAAAGGGATAGATGTTGAAATCGGGGTCGGGACGGCCGCTCCAGAAGAGGAGCGC
>DASSXJ010000105.1 GCA_035703895.1 bacterium
CCTCTCTAAGCCGGAACACCGTCACGTCGGCGGCCGCCCCCGGGCGAAGCGTCCCGATCTCCCTCTCGAGCCCGATGGCCTTCGCCGGGCCGAGGGTCGAGGCGGCGATCACCTGCCTGAGCGACAGTCCGAGGTGCAGGAACTTGCCCATCGTGGTGGCCATATCGCGCACCCGGCCCGCCACATTCCTTGCGTGGATGTCGGTGCTGATCGAATGGAGGGGGAGTCCGCCCGCCATCGCCCGCCGCGCGGTCTCGAATGAGAAGCTCTGCGACCCGTGCCCGATGTCAAACAGGACGCCCCGATCCGCCGCGGCCCGCGCCTCGGGGATCGGGAGTCCGTGACGGTCGAGCAGCCCGCCGGGCTTGCCGTGCCAGCAGTGCGTGATGATGTCGCCCGGGCCCAGGAGCGCGAGGACGTCCTGGATCACCGGTGGGGCGTTGCCGATGTGGCACATCACGCGCGTCCCAGACAATCGCGCCGCCTGCACCGCCAGCTTGACCGGGGTGAGCGCCATGTTCCCGCAGTGCGTCCGGCTGGCCAGGACTTTGATGCCGAGGATCTCCCCCGCGTATCGCTCGGCGGTCGCAATCGTCTGCTTCTGGTCGAAGTTCTCCCAGGAGCCGTGGCGGGGCGCGATCGATGTGTGCAGGGACACGTTGAGGAACGCCAGCACCCGCGTGGTCGCCCCCCGGACGACGTACGCGGAGAACGCGTCGTACAGGCCGGCCCCGCACGACCCGGCGTCCACGACCGTGGTCACGCCCCGCGCCACCCCGGCGTCGTGATCGGGATGGACGCTCGTGCGCCCAAATTTGTGGGCGACATGTGCGTGCAGGTCGATCCAGCCGGGGGAGACGATGAGACCGGCGGCGTCCACAATGTCGGGGGCTTCGTCGGGGATGCGGCCGACTCCGGCGATCCGGCCGTCCCGGATTCCGACGTCGGCGCGTTCGTCGAGGTCCTGCGCCGGATCGATCACCCGCGCCCCCCGAATCACCAGGTCGAATCGCTGCATCGCCATGAGATCACTCCCCTCGCAACTGTGGGTCCAGGACGTCGCGAAGTCCGTCCCCCAGGAGGTTTCCTCCGAGCACGACGAGCACGATCGCGGCCCCCGGAAAGAGCGTCATCCACGGGGCCTGGGCGAGCAAGGTGCGACCTTCGGCGAGGATCCCGCCCCAGCTCGGGACCTCGGGCGGCGCCCCGACGCCCAGAAACGAGAGCGCGGCTTCGGCGAGGATCGCCGCCGAGAACGTAAACGTAGCCTGGATGATGATCGGGGAGACGATGTTGGGCAGGACGTGTCGGCTCATGATCGCGGCCTCGCCCGCGCCGGCGGCCCGCGCCGCCTCAACGAACGAGGTCGTGCGGACGATCAGCACCGATCCCCGGACCAGGCGGGCCATGCGCGGGGTGCTCGATACCGCGAGGGCGACGACGACGTTCGTCACGCTCGGCCCGACTGCGGCCATGATCGCGATGGCGAGGAGGATTGCGGGAAGGGCCAGCAGCGCGTCCATCGTGCGCATGATCCAGCCGTCCGTGCCGGGCGCCATGCCGGCGACCATCCCCAGCACGGTTCCCGGAATCACCGTCAATACCACGACACCCGCCCCGACGAGTAGGGACAGGCGGCCGCCGTGAAGGACCCGCGCCAACACGTCGCGGCCGACATAATCCGTGCCCATCGGGAACGCCGGCGATGGGGGACGAAGCCGGTCATTCACGTCCAGCTTGAGCGGATCGTGCCCGGCGATCAGCGGCGCCGCGAGCGCGAGCGCCAGGAGACCGCACACGATCCCTCCGCCCACCCGGACGTTGAAGTTACGCAGGACCGCGTGGCGTAGCGTCCGGCGGGGACGCGACGGCGGTCCGGCGAGGCGGTCGAGCGCGCGGGCGTTAATCATACCGCACGCGCGGATCGAGGTAGGCGTAGAGCACGTCCATGATCAAATTCACGAGGACGTACAGCAGCGCGACGAACATCACGGCACCCTGGATCACCGGGTAGTCCCGGCGTGCCACGGACTGCACCACCAAGCGGCCGGAGCCGGGAATCGCAAACACGGTTTCCACGACGAGGGTCCCGGCCACCAGGCTCGCGATGGTGAGGCTGATGACGGTCATCGTCGGGATGAGCGCGTTCCGCAAGGCGTGCTTAAGGACCACCCCGCGCCCCGGCAGGCCCTTGCTGCGGGCCGTCTGGACGTACGGGGCGCGCAGAACGTCGAGCATGCTCGACCGCGTGATCCTGGCGATGATGCCGGCCCCGCCGACCCCGATCGTCACCGCGGGCAGCGCCAGGTACCGAAGCGTTGCCGTCCACCCATCTTGGACCGGGACGTAGCCGCTCGAGGGGAAGACGTGAAAGCGGACGGCGAAGACGAGAATCAGGATGAGGCCAAACAGGAAGCTTGGGACGGAGAGGCCCGCCAGCGCCATCAGCATCACGGCACCGTCCACGACGGTGTTCCGGTGCACCGCCGCGAGGATCCCGAGGCTCACCCCGATCGCGATCGCCAGCGCCGCGCCGAGGGCGGCGAGGAGGAACGTCGGCTCGATCCGTTGGACGATCGCCTGGACCACCGGCCGTTTGAGGTAGAAGGACTGGCCCATGTCCAGGTGGAGGACGGCGCGGGAGAGCCACAGCGCATACTGTACCGGAAGCGGCCGGTCCAACCCGAGCTGCGCGCGGGTTCGCGCGATATCTTCGGTCGAGGCCTGATCGCCGAGGAGGAGCGCCACCGGGTCCCCCGGGACGATCCGGGCCAGCACGAACACCAACGTCGCGACGATGAGGACGAGGGGGACGGCCGCGAACAGCCGCCGCCCAATGTACCGCGCCATCCCGGCCGGTCAGCGCGCCCGCGTGATGCGGCCCCGCCGGGTTACTTGGTCAGCCACACGTTCCACAGGTAGTATGAGTTGTCCGGATACATCCCCTGGATGTTCTTTCGATAGGCCAGGAGCGTCAAGACCTCGCCGAACCGCAAGTACGGGATCTCATCCCAGAACAGCCGCTGCTGGTCCTTGGCCAGCTCGCGCCGCTTGGTGGGTTCGACCGTGGCGACCAGCGCCTCGTAGTTCTTGTTATTGCGCGGCGAATCGTACCACCCGGGCCATCCCGGCGTGAACGCCGCGGTGGACGTCGGATCGCCCTCGAACCCGATCCCGGTGCTGAAGATCTCGTACCGGTCGGGATTGTTCCGGTCCGAGATCACCGTCGCCCAGTCCGAGACGACGAGCCGAACGTTGAACCCGGCCTCCTTCATCTCGTCGGAGGCCACGAGCGCGGAGCGGTACATGTACGCGTAGTCGCGGGTCGTGATCCAGCGGAGGGGTTCGCCCTTGTACGCGGTTTCGCGGAGAAGCTCCCTGGCCTTCGCCACGTCGCGACCGTGCGCGTAGACGTCCGCCCCGACATTCGGAAACGCCCACACGCCCCATTCCTTGCCTGCCAGCGCGGGTGTAAGCCGGTAGAGCAGGGCGTTGTCGAACGCGCCGGCCATCACCTTCTGGGGGTCGACGGCCAGCCACGCGGCCCGCCGCACCTGCATGTCGACAAACGGGCCGCGCTTCTTGTTGAAGACCCCGACCGCGGCGGATCCCGGCCCGACGATCTGAGCTACGATCGCGGGGTTCGCCTTGAGCTGATCGACCGCGCTCCCGGGGAGCGAGAGGGCGAGGTCGTATTCGCCCGAGATGAGCCCGGCCACGCGGGTCAGGTCGTCAGGCACCGGAACGAACCGGATCTCGTCGAGATACGCATGCCGTGCCCCCGCCATGTAGTTGCTCGGCTCCGGACGCGAGGTGTAGCCCGCAAAGCGCACCAGCCGCACGTACTGGTCCGGCTTCCATTCCGCCAGGCGGTAGGGCCCGGTGCCGATCAGGTCCGCGCCTTTCAGCTCGAGCGGCTTGCCGGAGGAGTCGCGGTTCTTGTCGAGGGCGCTTTTGGGGAACACGACCATCCGCTGGTTCGGAATCGCGAGCGCGGGGAGGAACGCCCCGTTGGGCTGGCTCAGTTCCACGACGAACGTGGACTTGTCGGGGGCGGTGGCCGAGGTCATGTCCTTGAGGATCTGGCGCGCGCGGCTGCTGAGAGCCAGCCAGCGCTGGAACGACCCCAGCACATCTGCCGACGTCATCTCGGCGCCGTTGTGGAACTTGACCCCCGGCCGCACCTTGAACGTGAACGTCTTGCCGCCGTTGCTCACGGCGTAACTCTCGGCGAGTTCGGGCGCGATCCGCTTCTGCGCGTCCAGGGTCAGCAGGGTCTCGAACACGTGCTGGCTGATGTTGAGGCTGATCGTCGACGTCTGCCACATCAGGTCGAGCCCGGGCGGATCGGCGTTGGTCGCCACGCGCATCACCCCCCCGCGTTGAGGGGATGGTTGTGCGCCGCCCGGCGCCAGCGTCCCAAACGTGAGGATCGCGATGACCACGGCGCACGCGAGGGATCGAGGCATACAGAACCTCCTGACGGTGCTGGTGTCAGGAGAGAATTCCCCCCCGCGCGGACGGGACCCTGCGATCACCCCCAGCCTGCTTTGGAGTGGGCGTCCAGGATATCAGCCAGCTCCCCCGAGGTCGCGAAGATCGCCGCGGGGACTCGGGTCTTGGCGGTTTGAATCGTGTCGTCTTTGCCGTCCAGAAAGACAATTGTGAGGTTCATCTTGCTGGCGCGCAGCGCACTGGCGATCTCCAGGCCGTAGACGGGCGAGCGCGCGAGCGAGATCACCACGGCGTCGGGTGGCCGCTCCTTGATCCGCCTTCGAGCCCGCAATGTGTCTTCACACTCCACATCGACGCGCCAGTTTGCAGCGCGCAGATCGCGGGCCAACAGATCGGCCTCCGGGGGATTCCAGTGAAAGATGAAGAGTTTGCCCCGCATCGTGCCCCCCACTCCATCCGCGCCCAAGAGGGACGAGTGAAGCGCGGACATCGATGGCGTGCGCAAAGAAGTCGGTGATGGAGAATTGACGGTGCGCACGTCGGATTCCTGTGTGCCGGCCGTCGAAGGAGGGTGATTTTTCGCGGGCGCGGTTGAAAAGAAGTTCTGTTACGGTCTGTGCGATCTTTCCCGTATCTCGTCGAACATTCTCAGGCGGCTTGCGCGAACCCGAGGGCAAGGTCGCGCCCCGAGCGTCCGCGCCGGCGCTCCAAGACGCGCGTGTCGACGAGCTGCGGGGTCCGTCCCTGGTTATCGCCGCGGGGCGTTCTGCGCGGGACTCGGGGGGCCGAAGAGCACGGGTTTGTCGAGCAGCGCGCGGAGCGTGGCGATCTTCCCGATATGGTAGGTGCGGTGCGTAGACGCAAACACCAGCATGCCGCCGACATCTTTGTACAGCTGACCCTCGACGGGCTTGGCCAGATCTCCGCCCGCGGCAATCCGCTGCAGAGCCGCGTGCATTCGGTCGAAGACGTCCCACACGTGATCGATCGGAGGGTACGCCGCCTGGCCCCCGGTCCCTGCCTCGAAGAGGCGCTCGTAGTCCGCGGGGATCGCGGGCACCGCATCCGCGACGCCCGCCCGCTCCGCGTACTGCGCGTCATAGAACGCGAGGTGGCCGACCTGCCAAACGACGGGGGCGAGTCGAGGAGTCGGGGACCGGCGCGCCTCCTCCGCCGAGAGGTCGGCGATGCACTGCCGGACGCGGTCGTGGCTCCGTTGCAACTGGAACTGAATCGCTGCGTTGATGTCCATCTCGTCACCCCTTCTGAGCGCGAGGTCTCGCATACCGCTCTTCGACCGCACGGATCTTATCAATGCGGGCTTGGTGGCGTCCCCCCTCGTAGGCGGCTTCCAGCCAGACGCGCACCACCTCCCGCGCCACCTCCGGGCCGATCACCCGGGCCCCGAGCGAGAGGACGTTGGCGTCGTTGTGCTCGCGGGCCGCCCGCGCGGTGTAGCTCTCCCAGCACAACGTGCAGCGGATCCCGGGCACCTTGTTGGCGACGAGCGCCTCGCCGTTCCCGCTGCCGCCCAGCACGATCCCCCGCTCGCACTGCCCCGAGGCGACGGCCTCGGCCGCGGGGACGATGAAGTCGGGGTAATCCACCGCATCGGTCGAGTGGGTTCCGAAATCCCGAACCTCGTGGCCGAGATCTCGCAGGAGGCGCTTCAGCTCCTCTTTCATGGGGTACCCGGCATGATCACTGGCGATCGCGATCCGCATGCGTGCTCAGTTCGCGGATGCGCGGCGCCGCCCCTGCCCATCAGGCCCGGATGCGCGCCGCCGCGTTCGGCTCGAGGAGCGCACACAACCCCGCGTCCAGGTCCGGATAGCGGAAGGCAAAGCCGGTGGCCAGGAGTCTTGCGGGATGGACACGCTGGCTTCCCAGGAGTTCACCGGCAACCTCGCCGAGCGCGATCCGCAAGACCGGGCCGGGCACCGGGAGCAGCGCCGGGCGGCGGAGGACCCGGCCGAGGGTGGCCGTGAACTCCCGGTTTGCGACCGGATGCGGCGAGACGAGATTCACGGGCCCGCGGACGGCGTCCCGGCTCAGCACGTGGATGATCGCCTCGACTTCATCGTCGAGGGTGATCCAGGACATGAACTGCCGGCCGCTTCCGAGCGTGCCTCCCACCCCCATCCGGAAGATCGGCAGCAGGGCGGCCAGCGCTCCCCCGGACGGACTCAACACGATTCCAGACCTGAGGTGCGCGACTCGGATCCCTGCGTCTCGGGCCGGGGCGGCGGCCCCTTCCCAGTCCCGGCAGAGATCGGCGAGAAACCCGGTCCCGGGGGCGCTTTCCTCGACCAGGATCTCCTCTCCCCGGGATCCGTAGTAGCCGGTTGCGGACGCGCAGACCAGCACCTGAAGCGTCCGCCGGAGCCGCGCCAGGGTGTCCGCGAGCAGGCGCGTCCCTTCAACCCGACTCTGTCGTATCTGCGCCTTCCTCGCCGCCGTCCACCGGCGCGCTCCAATGTTGACTCCGGCCAGATGGATGGCGGCCTCGATCCCTTCGAGCGCTGCCGCGTCGATCCGGCCGGAGGCGGGATCCCAGGCGACCTCATCGGGGAGACGCGAATCCCGATGGCGCACCAGTCGGACGGTTCGGTGCCCGCGCGCGGCGAGCGCCGGCACCAACGCCGAGCCGATCATTCCGTGGGAACCGGAGACGAGGATGTTCACGGACGACACCCTGCGAGAGTGAGGCCTTCTTTGTTGTTCTATTCTACTCGTTCATCGCCCAGTGCCGAAGTCTCATCGGGCATTTCGCATATTGCCTCGTGACGGTCCTATCGCGGCAGGGCCAGCGCAAGCAGCGTCATCGCGACGGCGGCCAGAGACGCCTTGATTACCACTCGACGTGCCTGCCGCCGGACGTGCCCTAGTTCCGTTGCATCGGCGATCCGCTCTACACGATCGTGCAGTTGGCGCGAGCCTCGCGCCGCAAGTCTCACTCACGTCGCATCGCGCCATTGGAAGAAGCCCACCGCGGCGCCCCAGAATACGGGCAGCAGTGCGAGGCGCCACCAGCGATCCGCGCCGGCCCGCGCGAGTCCTGCCAACACGGCCAGGCTGATGACCAGCGGGATGGCGCCGGCCACCAGCCGTTTTGTGCGCTCATGCGGGCTGATGTTGGCGATGCAGAGCGGGTTCATGGAGCGTATCTGCGGCACGGTCCGATCATAGCATGCCGCCTGACGTTGCCTGCGTCAGGCAGAAGCGGCGCCGTGTCCCTCCTGCACCGCGACCTGCGGCGTGCTACTATGGGACTTTGTACACGAGCAGCAGGGTGCCGTAGGGGGAGGAGGTCGTCCGCCGGCTCATCTCCTGCCCTCCGCGCAGGAGCCGGACGGTGAGCTCACCGTCTTCCTGTTTCTTGGTCACGCTGACGGCGACTGCCACCGCGGTCTCCACGGTGAACTGGGCCGGGACCTGTCCTTCAATTGACCTCGTGGACGGCGCCGTGCCGATCGAGCCTTCAAACGTCGTTCCTGGAGTGCCGGTGATCTCGACGACGACGGCGACCGGCGAGGGCGGGGTCTCCTGGTGCTCCGGCACGAACGCGGTGACACATCCGGAAAGGACGCCCGCCGCGAGCAGGGATGACAACGGCGCAACGCGTTTTGCGAGACTCCGCACGACTCTAGATATGCCCCCCACGACGGGGGGATACGACGCGGCCGCGCGTCTCGGGCGAGGAGGAACCAGTGGGCACAGCCGATGGGAGCGTGTTCTTACCCCCCGGCGCCGGCCGTAGGATCGCGCTCCCGGACCGCGGCGCGAGCGCGACGCTCAAGGCCGTCGGGAGCGACACGGGCGGGCGGCTCGCCTTCGTTGAAAGCGCGCCGGCCCCGGGAGCGCCCGGGCTGGCGATGCACCGGCACCACCGGTCGGATGAGGCGCTCTATGTTCTTGAGGGCACCGTGACGGTTCGCGTCGGCGATCGGACAATGAGCGCGCCCGCCGGATCCTTCGTCTTCGTGCCGCGGGAGACGGGCCACATGTTCTGGAACCCTGGGCCCGGCCCGGCGCGGGTGCTCGTGATCTTTGCCCCGGCCGGCGTTGAGCGATTCCTGGAGGAGACCGCCGCGGCGTTTGCCGCCGCGCAGGGATCGCCGGATCCGGCTACGTTGCGTGAGATCCGGACGAAATACGACACGGAGTTGCTGCCCGATCCCGTCTAGGAGCGTTTCCTAGCGCTCAGTGCGTATCGATGCTCATGCCGGACCGCACGCCGGGTGGGGTCCGGTTCGTTCCAACAGATATGCCACCCGGGGGCGCTGCGGATCCGGAATCCTGGACGCGTCGCTGGCGGCGTACCCGCGGGCGAAGTAGTAGAGGAACACCACCCGGGTCGTCTCCCGCCACGCGGCGGCCGCGGCGGGATGTGCGGTTTTCAGGTTGTTGAGATCCGCGGGGATCTCGACGAGCATCTGCGCGTCTTCGATTTCCAGGTTCGGCGGGCCGGGGAGCGAAGGCAGGCTGGGCCCGGTCGCCGTGACCGCCCACGCAACGGCCTGACCGAGGGGAGGACGGCTCGCCGAGGCGAGCCGGGCGACGACGCGGGGAGACTCGAGGAACCAGTCCACCTCGAACCGATCGCTCGGCAGCCCGCGGTTGATCGCGTCAATCATCGCGCCGTAATAGTCGGCGTGGTACCGGGACGCCACCGCGCCCAGCCGGCCCAAGTTGAACCGGGCGTTCCCGGACTGCAGCGGGTCGTAGGTCCAGACGATGTGGTCGATGCCGGCCGCCCGCGCCGCGTCCCGCTGCGCCGACTTGAGCCGATACCCGAGCCCGGCATCGCGATGCTCCGCGAGCACCCCCGTCATGTGTGAGTACCACAGCGGCTTCCCGCGGCGCCAGCCGGGAAACGCGTACGTGAAGCCCACGAGGCGTCCGTCCGGCGCAAACCCGCCCAACACGAGTCCTCCGGCCGAGACCGCGGCGACAAGCTGATGAAGGGGAACGGCCCCCGCCTCGCTCATGTCCCAGATCCGCATCTGGAGCTCAACGCAGCGCTCGAGCTCGTCCGCATCGGTCATCGCACGAATGCTGAACACCGCCCCGCGCCTCCCGCCCGTCCAGCCAGGGAGTTCCGTCCGAGCCCAACAGGTCCTGCCCGGCGCAGCGGCACGGCACCCAGGGAAACCCGGGAGCCGCGCCCAAAAGGGGGAAGCCAGACAACGAGTGGGAGCGTGATCCAAGTGGACGTAGCCTTGACGGCCCGGATCGATGCCGATCTACCGCAGGTGATCGAGGATCTTCGCCGTCTGGTGAAGATCCCCTCGGTCGCCGCGCAGCGGCGCGGAATTCCGGAGACGGTGCAGGCGGTCGGCGATCTCCTGCGAGGCGCCGGCGGTCGCGTGACGGTGTTGGAACACGAGGACGCCAACCCTGTGGTCGTCGGAGAATTCGAGGGGCGGTCGCCCCGCACGCTCCTCTTCTACGACCACTACGACGTTCAGCCGGCGGAGCCGCTCGAAGAGTGGACCGTCCCACCGTTCGACGTCACCCAACGGGACGGACAATTGCTCGGCCGTGGAGTCGCCGACAACAAAGGCGATTTCATGACGCGCATTGCCGCGATCCGCGCCCTCCGGGCGGTTCGCGGCGGGCTCCCCTGCCGCGTCAAATTTCTGATCGAGGGGGAGGAGGAGATCAGCAGCACGCATCTCGGCGCCATAACCCGCGCCCACACCGACCTCCTCAGGGCGGACGCTTGCATCTGGGAGTACGGCGAGCGCGATGCCAAGGAGCGGAAACACATCGTCTGCGGGATGAAGGGGATCTGCTACATTCAACTCGAGGCCAAGACCGCGTCCGTCGACCTCCATTCGTCGCTGGGCGCGGTGTTCGAAGGCGCCGCGTTCCGGCTGATCTGGGCCCTCAGCACGTTCAAGGATCAGAACGGGCGGGTGCAGATCCCCGGCCACTACGACCGGGTCCGACGTCCCACTGCCTCTGAGGAAGAGGCGATCCGGCAGATTCCCCCGGACGTCGTGGAAGAGATCCAGAAGCAGGTTGGTGTATCCCGGATGATCGGCGGCGTGGACGGGTTGGAGGCCGTCCGCCAGTTGCTGTTCACGCCGACCTGCACGGTCTGCGGGATTTGGGGCGGGTACACGCTCGAGGGCTCAAAGACCGTGCTGCCCAAAGTGGCGCGGGCGAAGATCGATTTCCGTCTCGTCCCGGATCAGGACCCCCACGAGGTGGCGCGAAACGTCCAGCGGCACCTGGCCGCGCGCGGCTTTTCGGACATCGACGTGACCGTCCTGGGCGCAGAGTTCCCCTGGCGGACCGATCTGTCGGATCCGTTCGTCGGCCTGGTGCGAGACTGCTGCGCAGAGGTCACGGGCCGTGAGGTGCTGGTGTACCCGACCTCGGCCGGGACGGGCCCGGCATACGACGTGGGTCCGGTGCTCGGCATCCCGCTCGTCAGCGCGGGATCCGGGTACTGGAACGCTCGGGCTCACGCCCCTGATGAGAACGTTCGGGCGACCGATTTCCGTGAGACGATTCTTCTGATGGCCAGCATCCTGGAGCGGTTTGGGGCCGGGCAGTAGGGCGGCGCCGGCGGATCAGGCGACCAGGGTCGCCTCCACGCTGAGCTTCACGTTCCCTTTGAGCGCCTGCGAGACGGGGCACCCGTCCTTTGCCGATTCAGCGGCCTTCCGGAATCCCGCCGTGTCCATGCCCGGGACGACGCCCCGCACCGTGAGCGCGCTCGAGATGACTCGCCAGCCGGCCTCCACCTTGTCGAACGTGACCGTGGCGCTCACCTCCAGCTTCTTGGGCGGCTTTCCGGCGCCGGCCAGACCGAAGGACAGCGCCATCGCGTAGCAGCTCGCATGGGCGGCGGCAATCAACTCCTCGGGGCTGGTCTTGCCTTGGGGGCCCTCGGTGCGAGACGCCCACGTCACCGGCAGCGCGTTGAATGCCCGGCTCGTCCCGGCGGTCACGACGCCCCCGCCCGTCAACAAGTCCCCCTCCCAGGTCACATCCGCGCGCCTGGCTGCTGCCATCGCTTCGCCTCCTTGGACCGAAGGAATAGAATCGATCCGCTCTAGCGTACCAACATCGTCGAGGGAGAAGCAAGATCCATCCCAAGGAGGTTCACAATGGCGATTGAGGTAGGGCAGCAGGCGCCAGACGTCATGCTGGTGAACACCGACCGCAAGCCGGTTCGGCTCAGCGAATTACGCGGCAAGACGACCGTGCTCGCGTTCTTTCCGGCGGCGTTCACCGGGACGTGTACGAAGGAGATGTGCCGGTTTCGCGATGATTCCAGCCGGCTCGATTCGCTGAACGCGCAGGTCGTGGGGATCAGCGCCGATACCCCGTTCGTGCTGGCGGAGTGGGCGAAGCAGCACAATCTGAAACAGATGATGCTGAGCGACTTCAACCACGAGGCCATGAAGGCCTACGACGTCTACGACGGCGCCTTCCTGGGCGGTCTCCTCAACGGCATCGCCAAGCGGTCCGTGTTCGTCGTGGACAAGAACGGCAAGGTCGTCTACAGCTGGGTCGCTGATGCGCCCGGCGTGGAGCCTCCGTACGAACAGGTGGAGGCGGCCGTCAAGAAGGTCACGTAACGAGTCACGACGTTCCGCCTCGCCTCCGGGATGTCCTCGTCGCGGTCTGCTCGAGGACCGCGCGATGCACGAGCCGGTCCTCCGCGTGCGGTCCGCGCACGATGTCGAGGACCCCACGATCCCGAAGATCGGCGATCGCCCCCTCGAGCACGAGCGGCGGCCATGCGAAGAGGGCCACCGCCTCTTTGGGGCGCGGCGCTCTGGCGATTCGGACGTACTGCTCGAGCACCGCGGCCGCGGCGGCGCGATGCGAAATCGTCGATGCCCGCACCACGACGTCCGGGAGCCAGCGTGCGAACAGGTCCCAGACGTAGGCATAGTTCCCCGGGTTGTCCCCCACCTCGCCGACCCGAGCGAGAAGGAACAGGTTTTGCAGTTCGGCGAGCGCCCGAAGTAGACGCGGGCTGCTCCCCCGGCGCTCGGGTTCGACCGCCGACCGGATCTGGCGCGTCGTGATGGGACCGCTGCCCGCGACGACCTCATGCACGCGCCGCGCCAGCGCGGAGAGCCGGCCCTCCTCGTATAGCCGCGCGTGATCGTCCGGGTCGCCAACGTTCCCCGTGAGGGCAAAGAAGAACGGGAGAAGGTCGATAGCGATAAACGTCGGCTTTCGGGCGAGTACCCGGCCGTAGAACACCCGCTTTTCCGAGGGAAGCGCCTCCTTCCACTCCCATACCCACGACCACCGCACGTC
>DASSXJ010000106.1 GCA_035703895.1 bacterium
GCCGCAAGGTCTTCGGCTGCCCCACCGACGGGCTCGGCGCCATCAGAGTGGAGGGCATGCGGGTCGCGGTGCCCCTCGACATGGAGGACGTGGCGCCCCCGGAGACGGGCAGCCTGTCGGACCCCGGGCTCGGAACCCCGGAGCGCGGGCGGGCGATGCTCGAGTACGCGGTGGAGGCGTGCGCGAGGTTCCTGCGGTGGTTTCGGGGGATCGATCCCTATCTGGGCACCGGAGGATCCCTCCCCGAGCACGCCGGGGGACCCCGCCCGTAGGCGCCGCCTCGACGGGTGGGATGGTCAAGATTCGCGTGCATGTCGTCGCCAACGCCCGGCGGGCGAGCGTGGAGCCGCTCGAGGACGGCGGGCTCCGCGTCGCCGTGACCGCCGCGCCGCACAAAGGGCAGGCCAACCAGGCCGTGATCGAGGCCTTGGCTGAGTATTTCCGGGTCCCGCGCTCACGAGTGCGCATCCTCCTGGGACGCACGGCTCGGCGGAAGGTCGTGGAGATCGAAGGGGGGAGCGGGTGATGGCGAAGCATCGCGGCGAAGGGTGGTGGCGAACGGTGACGTCGCCCAGAACCTGCTTTCCGCCGGCGCGTCACCGGCTCCCGATTATCGCAGCTGTGCCTGCAGCGTACTGACCATAGACGTCTACCGCGGCGCGTTACATCTCGGCGCGTACGTTGTGCGTCTCTCAGGCGGTGAGCTTACGCAGGGCCCCTTCCGATCAACGACCGACACGATAATACTCTGATCCGACCCCAGGCCCAAGTTCTGTTTGGCGTCATCGCGTCCGAAGGTCTGCGACCATCCTTCCGCAGGACGCTCGCAAACTTACACCGATCAATAACCAGCGACATCGAGGACAGCCTTCGCAAACGCCTGCGGAGCCTCCTGAGGCACATTGTGACCGATGCCGTTAAAGATTCGGTGCGAATATTTGCCCGAGAATTTCTTCCGATAGGGTGAGCCGTCCGCGGCCGGCCCATCGAAATCACTAGCGATAGTGATCGTCGGTACGGTGATAACGGGGCCCTTGAAAAGTTTCTGTTCCAGATCGTCGTATCGTGGCTCGCCTTTCGCCAGGCTCAGCCGCCAGCGGTAATTGTGGATGACGATCGCGACGTGATCCGGGTTGTTGAAGGAAGCTGCCGTGCGCTCGAATGTAGCATCATCGAAGTCCCATTTCGGCGATACGTTCTTCCAGATCAGCTTGTTAAAATCGTGCCGGTATTCATTGTAGCCGAGCTTGCCGCGTTCTGTGGAAAAATAATACTGGTACCACCATCCCAATTCAGCTTTTGGCGGCAACGGCTGCAAGTTCGCTTTAAGACTAGTAATCAGATAGCCGCTCACGGAGACGAGCGCCCTGCAGCGCTCGGGCCAGAGCGCCGCCATGACGTCGGCCGTCCGCGCGCCAATATCAAAACCGGCGATGATCGCCTTCTGGAGCTTGAGCGCATCCATGAGAGCGATAACATCGAGAGCGCATGCCGATTGCTGGCCGTTGCGGAACGTTTCACTGGAAAGAAAGCGCGTCGTGCCATAGCCGCGCTGATACGGGACGATCACCCTGTAGCCCGCCGATGCCAACAAAGGGGCGGCATCGACGTAGCTGTGAATGTCGTAGGGCCACCCGTGCAGAAGGATGACCGTAGGGCCATGGGCAGGGCCAGCTTCAGCGTATCCAACGTTCAGAAGGCCGGCATCGATCTGCTTCAGTGAGCCGAACGACGTGTGCGTCCCCCGCTTAATGGGGGGCATCTTGCTGGATTGCGCATTCGCAAAGCCGATTATGCCGACCTCGGCGGCCGCGATCGTCACGGCCGTGTTGAGCAAAAAACGGCGGCGATCCTGTTTGGATTCTCCAGACATTGATCCCCCCTACCCCCCTTTTGCCGGACGTGTCCGCCTAGTTGTGGAACGGACGAGTGGATCAGCCGAACGTGAGTACAAACGCCTCCACGCCGGAATCCAGAAACTCGATCTCGAACTGTCGATCAGCGATGGGCTTCGGTTGTCGGATCAGCTGATACAGCCGCTGTTCGCTAATCGTACCGTTGCCTTGGTCATCAACGTCAATTCCGTGAGCAGCGCGCGGCGGCTGTCCATCGATGAGCACGCGAAATCGCACGGAAGTTCCTCGCGCTGCCGGCCCCATGACGAGATTAAGATCGCGGGCGTGAAAGCGGTACGCGATCCGTCCGTTTGCCTTGTTCAGCACAATGACTGGTTTCTTCACCGTCCAATCACCCGACAGGGCCCACTGATTGAGGCTCAACCGCGCGGGGACAGCATAGACGCGAGGCTTGTCTAATACTGGACTGCCGGGAGACGTGAAGTTCTCGGTGCGTTCGTAGCCGAGATAGTTTTCCGGAGACTTCAAGCTGCCCCAATCGGCGGCAACCTCAGCACCATGCGCATCGACCGAAACCAGTTCATCCCCGGTGCCGCCGATTCCGGCCTCGGCCAGCAATCGTTGAATGATCATTTCCGACTGCTCGTATTCACCCTCGCCGAATTGATGATGTCGAATATGCCCCTGCGCATCGACAAAATAGAGGGCCGGCCAATATTCGTTCTTGAAGGCACGCCATATCGCATGGTCGCTATCGATCGCGATCGGATAATCGACCCTCAAGTTCTTCGCGGCTCGACGGACGTTATCGACGTCTTTCTCAAACGCGAACTCAGGCGAGTGCACGCCGATCACGACCAATCCTTGATCCTTGTATTTCTTGGCCCACGCGCGGACATAGGGAAGTGTGCGTAGCCAATTGATGCAGGTATAGGTCCAGAACTCGACGAGGACGACTTTTCCGCGCAACCCGGCCGGGGTCAAGGGCCGCGAATTGAGCCACTCGGTCGCGCTGCGGAGAGAAGGCAACTCACCTTCAATGGGTATGGGCCTGGATTGAACCGCTGCGGGCATCAATTGGTGCACCACGCTTTTGTCCTCGGCTAAGGTCATGATTGGAGCCCCCATTGCGCCTGCGAGTATCGCGGCGAGCAAGAACTGGTAGCTGCGCCGGGTGGGCGTAGACGAAACTGCGGACATGATCAATCTCCTTCGAGGAAGAACGAGATTCGTTGTGGATGAATGTTTCGCCTCGGGTTGGTCCTGGTACCCGCGGTGCGAGGAGACCAGCAACTCAACATCTAGGCGACCATGGTCGCTCTGGGAACCGCCATTCCGGCCACTCGTCGTCTGGGCGCGGGCGGCGTCAAAATTTTTTCGGCATCGCTATTACATCTATTATTGCACTTCACCAGTAACACACTTCAGTCCATCCCTGCAAACTCAGAATCGGGCGAATTTGGTAGTAGTTTCATTGCTAATAAATCATTTCAACGCCCTATTGTACCTGGCCTTAGTTTCAAGCCTCGCTGAGCCGTGAGACGATCGAGGTCCTTCACGAAGCATGGCGGCAAGAATCCCGCGCTGGTGCTCAAGGCCATCGGACAACAGATTCACAAACAGAGGGGGCCGGGTTCGAGTTCCGTTTCCCTTTCCAGAATCTTTACGCCTTTCACCAAATTCGTGTACGCTTACATCAACCACTGAGCCTAAACTGGTAGCCAATCCCTATGGCAATAAGTAATTCGGCGGCAGCCATTGTTGCGGATTGGGGCGCCAGGGTCCGGCGATCCCGTTCCGTAGTTTTGCTTTATACTGAACGCACAAACTTTCGCTATACACGCGTTTGATTCACGCTTCGCCGCTGTCTATCACATGATCACTAGTCCGACCTTGGTTTGACCCCCAAACCGTACAGAACGGATGGGTTATGTGCAGTCCCTATATAGGCCGCGTTCACGAGGTTCCACGGTTCAATGACTGGCGGGTGGTGAGACGCACCGTCCCTCCGCCGTATTGTAATAGTTCCACGGCGGACAGGGATGGGTATCGGTCGAAGCATTGGTCTGTGCGTGTGCAGGCTGCAATACACTCATGGCGATCGTGCTGGCGGTCAACATTGCGGCGAGTAGGCGCCTTATCATCGGTATCCTCCCGATGCAAGTCACGCGCAGGCCTCCAGTGTCCCTGGAAGCATGTCATTGGGAGCGTGCATGAGTACTCATTTACCGTGATGGCAGGTCTGGACCCCCATCTTCAAGTTAGCGCTCCCTACCCTGCAAAGACAATGGCGAACATGCGGTCAGTCCTCAGTCACCGCCACGGAGCCGATCTTTACGGTCCCAGTATTCTTCGTTCTCGTATTACGATTCGGTCAAGGATCGGAACATCTGGCGGCAGGGAGAGTGAATACGGCCCCAGGCATGGCAAAGATCAGCACCGCGCCAAAGCTCGATTTGGTATCCCACTCCACTTTCTCTCAGTCCCAGGGGCGGCGACCGATCGTGGTTCCGAATCCGCTCCACCGGTCCACGTTGCGCAATTCATAATTAAGTCTAAAATATGCCGCGGCGTCGCCAGGGCTAGTGGTTTGCCCCGCCGTAGTTGCCCCTAACGCGGCGAGCCCGAGGGCGACGATCACATAGATCTTATGATTTGCCCGAGCCCGTGCGCCGGCAGTTGCCGGACGAGTTCGGGGTGGCGATCGCCACATCATTTGGCGCATTGGGCGGACGGATCTGGCGGATCGGCCTGATGGGCACTGACGCGCAGCTCAGTGCAGCCCTCGCCGGCTGAACGGGCTCGAGCACGTCCTCCAGTGCGCAGGGCCTCTCCCTCCCCCGCGGCGCGGGAGTCGAGGTGGCTCGAACGACCTACCTCTGGTGGGCTGAAGCTCCCGTCGTAGGACAGCGGTGAACGGGGTCTAGGGAAGCGCGGTTGCGGGCATATACTGGATACCCATGGGAACCGAACGCCGCAACCAGACCGCTCTCGGCCGTAAGCGCCGCAAGGAGTTCGATCGTTCAGTCCAAAAGCTCCGCGCCCTCGGGATGCCCGACTGGGCGGTCGAGTACTTCCGCCGCGCCGCGCGCGTGGCCGGCCTTCCGCCGCACATGATCGTCTGTCATGTGGCGGTGGTTGCCGCCGGACGGCAGCTCCAGGCCAGTATCGCGCAGGACCAGCAGGGCGAGAGGCCGGTGCCCTCGCAAGAACCCGCCGGCGTCCCGCCCCGGGAGGCTCCCTCATACGCGTCGGTGCGGACCCTACGGCAGCGCGTGACCAGCCTGTGGCGCGAGATCGAACGGCACGGAACCCTGACCGATGCCTCGGCGAACGACGCGAACGCGGCACACGGCGCAGAGGTCGAGGAAGGATCGGAGGGCAAGCTCGCCGGCAGACTGGCGCTCCTCAGGGCGGATGCGCCGGGTGCGGAACAGACGGCAGCGCGGGCCCGCCGCCGAAAGACCTCATCTAAAGGACATTAACGGGCCAGAGCAGGCTTCTGCCCGGAGTGTCCCCGGAGCCGGAACCCCAGCATCAACAGCAGTAGTCCGAACAGCAGCGCGTAGGTGCCGATCAGCCAGATCACCGCGAGCGCGCCGACGCCCGGACGCATCAGCAAGAGGACCCCGAAGATCACCGAGGCCACGCCGCCGAGCGCCAGCACCCACTCCCCGGAGATTTCCTTGCGAAGCCGGATCGCGGCCGCGATCTCGAAGATGCCCGTGATGAGCGCCCACCAGGCGATGAGATACAGCAGCGCCAGCGCGGTGATCCCCGGCCACATGAACGTGATGACGCCGGCCGCGATCCCCGCGATCCCCTCGAGCACGAACAGCCACCACCGCTCGTGCGCCTCCGCGGCGCGGACCGCGGCGACGAGCGCGAAGATCCCGTCCACCAGGGCGTAGGCCCCGAAGAGAATCACCAGGGCCGCGAGCGTCACGCTGGGCAGCGCAAAGGCCAACAGGCCAAACACGATCGCGAGCAGGCCCCGCAGCGCAAGCGCCCACCAGTTCCGAGCCAGAACCCCCATCATCTCCCCACCCCCTCACGACGAATGCCGTACCGGCGATCGCGGGCCCCGGTGACCTGTGGTTGATGGGTCACCGGAAACCGCAGAAGCGCGAGCAGATCCTCAATCCCTGCCAGCCGGTCGAGCTCGTCGACCAACTGCTCCACGCGCACAGCCCTCTCTAACCCGAGAACCGGATCGGCAAGGTCGTGAAACTTGCGGCGGAGCGCCGCGTCCGTGAGCGGATCGGCCGGATCGCCCTTCGCCCCGCAGATCCCCGACCGATGGACGGTCCCGTCGCGCATCAGGATCTCGACTTCGCACAGCGCCTCCGCGGGGAAGCGCCCGTCGAGCTCGGCCGAAAGCACCGGTTCCACCTTGGACGCGAGCGCCCGCACGCGCGCATCCCCGAGGCGGGCACCGGAGACCTGCTCAGGACCGACACGCCCGTCGATCAGGGCGGCCGCCACCGGCCAGGCCAGGCTGTACTGCGCTTCCTCGGTCGTCCGAGGCCATACCGGTCCCAAGTGCATTGCCGCCTCGAAGGTGTGGATGCGGATTTTCTCAACCACCTCAGGAGCGAGGCGGATTCGCTCGAGGATGCGCCGGACGCCTTCGATCGGGGGCTGTGCCCACCGGCAGCAGGCATGCGGCTTGAAGTACAGCTGCATGATCTTGTACTCGCGCCCCAGATCCGACAGGAACGCCGGGCGCAGGTCGAGCACGGTGGGGATGCCGGTGAACCCGGACCCGGCGAGCAGGGCCGCGCCGAGACCGGCCATCGCGCCCCACCCGATGCCGTCCTTGACCATCGCCGGATGCTCGACGCAGCGCATGATCGGGCTCATGGGCCCGTGGTACTCGGCGATGCCGAGCGCATGCGTCAACCGCTCCGCCGGAAGCCCGAGGACCCTGCCCGCCGCCGCCGCGGCGCCCAGCGCGCCCCACGAGCCGGACCCATGATAGTCGGCGTAGACCGCGTGCAGCGCGAGCCCCGCCCGGATCGCCACCTCGTATCCGGCGACCACCGCCGCAAGCAGTGTCGCCCCGTCTCGACCGAGGCTCTCCGCAGCCGCGAGCGCCGCCGGGAAGACGACCGCCCCGGGGTGCCCCTTGATTGGCCGGTACCCGTCGTCGATGTCGAGCGCGTTTGCAAGGCAGCCGTTGGCAAACGCGGCGCCGGCCGCGCTCGCCCGCCGGCCTGAGAGGAGGATGCTGGCCTCGTCTCCGCCCCATACCTTGGGCGCGATGTCAGAGGCAATCCCGGCGATTGGCATGCGGCTGCCGGCGATCGCCGCCCCGAGGACGTCAAGCAGCGCGATCTTCGTGCGCCGCCGGACGGCCTCCGGGACGTCCGACCAGGAAAGCGAGACGGCAAACGCCGCGAGCCGTCCCGTCGCCTCGGCCGGCGACTGATTGAGGTCGGGACCTCGCAGGTACGGATCCACGGCGGCGCCGCCTCCCGGTGCGTCGGGCGGAACGGTTACTTGGTGATGAGGTGCAGGCCCTTGAGATACTCCGCGGCCACCTCTTCGGGCGACCGCCGGTTCCCGTCGACGTCGAAGTTTAGCTTGGCCATGGTGCTGTCGTTAATTTTGCCGGCCAGCCGGTTCAGGACCTCGAGGATGATAGGGGATTTCTGGACGAGATCCGCGCGCAGCACCGGCGCGGCGTAGTATGGCGGGAAGAACTTCTGGTCGTCTTGGAGCACCGCCAGTTTGAGCTGCGGGACGCGGCCATCCGTGGAGAACCCTGAGATGATGTCGACCTGCCTCGACGCGATCGCCTGGTACACAAGGCCGGGGTCCATGGCCCGCGTGTCCTTGAAGGCCAATCCGTACTGCTTGGTGAGGCCCGGGATCCCGTCGGGGCGCGACGCGAACTCTATGGTCGACCCGAGGATGAGGTCTTTGGCGGGGGACCGGAGATCGGAGATACTCTTGATCTTCAACCGTTCCGCGTCGGACTGACGCATCATAAGCGCGTAGGTGTTGTTGAACCCCCACGGCTTCGCCCAGATCAGATGGAACTGCTCCGCGTACATCTTCTTGACGGCGTCGTAGGCGGCCTGGGGGTCCCCGATCACCGGCTGCTTGAGGATCGTCACGAGACCGGTGCCTGTGTACTCCACGTACACGTCGACGTCCCCCTTGAGGAGCGCGGCATGGACGATCGCGGTGCTGGCCAATCCCAGCTTGCGGTTGACCGGATACCCCTTCGACTCAAGAAGCTGCGCGACCATGTTCCCGACAATCAGCTGCTCGGTAAAGGACTTCGAGCCAACGCTGACGGTGGGCTTTCCCGTCCCCTGTCCGTAGACCTGAGATACCGCAGGCGCGAGCAGCATGAGCGCAAGAAGTATCACACCTGCAACGAGGCCGACCTTTCGCATCATCCCCTCCTCCCCGTTCCCCGCTCCCAACGCCCTGATCGCTTCGGGGGATCTTGTATGTTCTCCCAGGATCCCCTCCGACTCCTTTGGTGTCCAGAGGAAGGCCTCTCGCGCCGACGAAAGGGAACGCTCATGAGCAACGGAGCAGGGCTAAGAAAGCGCAGCCTGCGCGAGCGGCTGGCCGGTGGCAGCGCCGTCCTCTGCGCTGAGGGGTATCTCTTTGAGCTCGAACGGCGAGGGTACCTCCAAGCCGGCGCGTACGTGCCCGAGGTCGTGCTCGACCATCCGGACGTGGTCGCGCAGCTTCACCGGGAGTTCGTCCGCGCGGGTAGCGATGTCGTCGAAGCCTTCACCTACTACGGCCACCGCGCCAAGCTCCGATTGATCGGCAAGGAAGACAAGCTCGAGGCGCTCCAGCAGGACGCGCTCCGCGTCGCCAAGGCGGTCGCGGCGGAAGCGAACGGGGAGCCCCCTCTCGTCGCCGGCAATATCTCGAACACCACGGTGTATGCGCCGGGCGACGCCGCCGTGGCCGCGGAGGTTCGCGCGATGTTCGACGAGCAGGTCGCCTGGGCGGCCGAGGCCGGCGTGGACATGGTAATCGCCGAGACCTTTTCCTATCACGACGAGGCGATGCTCGCGCTTGACGCGATTAAGCGAGTGGGCCTGCCCGCGGTGGTCACGCTGACGATCCACCTCGAAGGGTTGCGCGACGGGATACCGCTCGAGGAGAGCGCCCGCCGGCTCGAACAGGCCGGCGCCGACGTTGTCGGGGTAAACTGCGCGCGGGGCCCGGCGACGATACTGCCGCTTCTGCGGCAGATACGCGGGGCCGTCGCGTGTCCCGTCGCCGCGCTGCCGGTCCCCTACCGGACCACTCCCGATCACCCCACGTTTCAGTCGCTCCGCGATCCGGCGTGCGATTGTCTCCCCGATGGCCGGCCGTTCCCGACGGCGCTCGACCCGTTCCTGTGCAACCGCTACGAGATGGCGGCGTTCGCCCGGGCGGCGTACGAGATGGACGTCCGCTACATCGGCGTCTGTTGCGGCGGCGCGCCGCACCACGTGCGATCGATGGCCGAAGCCCTGGGCCGCAGGCCGGAGGCCAGCCGGTACTCGCCGGACATGTCGAAGCACTACGCCTTCGGCACCGATCCCCGGCTCAAACCGCACAACCGCGACTACACGAGCAGGCTGTAACTCGGACCGAGCACGTGGCGCTCCCGTCTCAGACCAAGTACCTGATCATCGGGGCCGGCGTGCACGGCTTGAGCACCGCGTATCATCTGGCGCTGGAACTCCGGGCCCGCGGGAAGGGCGGCGGCGCCGACATCCTCGTGGTGGACAAGACGGGGATCGCCGCCGGCGCGTCCGGGATCGCCTGCGGCGTCATCCGGAACAACTATTTCCAGCCCGCGATGCGCGCGCTGATGGCCCACAGCGTCTCGGTGTGGGAGCGCGATCCGGACGCGTACAGCTACCACCCGGTCGGCTACATGCAGATCAGCCCGGAGGTCATGCACGAGGGCGTCGCATCGATCTACGCACAGCAGAGGGCGATCGGCTACCCCTCCGAGTTCATCGAGGGCGCATCCGACTGCCAGTCGTATATGCAAGGGATCTTTCACGACTGGCGGGCCAAGGGCATCACCTCGGTGCTCCACGAGAAGAAAGGGGGCTACGCCAACAACAAGGTGTCGATGCGCGGTCTGGCGCGCAAGGCACTGGCCGAAGGCGTCCGCATCGAGCCCGGGATCAGGGTCACCGGCTTTCGGGACTCCGGGGGCGCGATCGCCGCGGTCGAGACCGACCGGGGCGTCGTCCGGACCGAGTACGTCGTCGTCGGCGCCGGCCCCTGGATCAAGTCGATCTGGACGATGCTCGACCTGCCGCCCGCGATCACCGTCGTCGCAAAGGGGACGGCACATCACCACGTGCAGATGTGGCGCTACATGTGCCTGCAGGAAGGTACACTCGGCGTGGATCCGAGCTATCAAAAGACAAACGACGGCCGGATGCCGCCGGTCATCCACGTCGACACCGACGCGCCGCTCTACTCCGACGTCGACGGCTCGCTCATCACCGGCGAGCTATGGGGACTCTACTACAAGCCCGACTTCATGTTCGACGGCGTGCAGGGGGGATCCGCCCCCTACGCGGTGGAGGGTGATGACGTCAAGGTCGATCCCTACGGCCCCGCCTCCCCCGAGTTTGTGGTGGGAGACGAATTCGCGCGGATGTGGTGTTCAGCGCTGGCATTTTGCCAGAAACGCTTCGAAGGGAAGTATCCGCTCTATAAGCGGGAGCCCTCCGGCGGCCTCGGCGCGTTCACGCCGGACAACTTTCCCGTGTTCGACGTATTCCGGCAAAACTGCTACGTGATCGCCGACAGCAACCACGGCTACAAGATGATCGGGATCGGTGAGCTCGTCGCCAAAGAGATCCGCGGCGAGCCCAGCGCCATCCTCGAACCGTTCCGTTTCTCCCGCTACGCGGAAGGGAAGCTGCACCCGGTCTCAAAGAGCCCGTTTCCCTGGAGTTAGCGGGCGCCTCCGACCGAACTGATCACGCGGTCAAAGATTTCCCTCGCGCGAGCGACGCCCTGGGGCAAGGTCAGGACCGCTCCTTCCAACTCTGGGTGCGCCGCCCGCCACCGTTCGGCATGCTCTGCGCTGCAAAAGAAGTTGATCTGCGGACAGCGGGTGAGCACGGCGGGGCCGGCCTCGTGACGGCCCCGCGCAACGTGGAACAGCACCGGGGCCTCCGGATGGGAGGCAAGGATGTGCTCGCCGATCATCTGGATCGTGATGGCCTTCCCGCATGCCGCGCACTCCGACTCGATATCGACACGCCCATCCGCCATGCACGAAACGGCGAGCGCATCGACCGCGCAGTTCGCATAGATCAGCGATCTGCCGATCCGCAGACGGTGCCGGGTGGGGACCGCAGAAAGCGGATACGCGGCCATCACCATCCCGTCGGCCAGGTAGAGGGCGCCCGCCGCATGCAGGGTGGCGAGCGCCGCGCCCACAACCGTTTCCGTGAAGCCGGTCGCCGCGCTGAGCGAGGCGGGATCCACCGGCTCCCCGCGGAGCAACCGCTTGAGGACGGCGACTTGGACCTGCGCTTCCTGCTTGGTCACGCC
>DASSXJ010000107.1 GCA_035703895.1 bacterium
CCGGCCCGCAGGCGCCCGATCGACGCCCCCAGCTCCCGCACCAGCAGCGGGGCCAGCCCCTCCGAGGGCTCATCCATCAGGAGCAGCCGGGGGTTGGTCGTGAGCGCGCGGGCGATCGCCAGCATCTGTTGCTCGCCGCCGGAGAGCATGCTCCCTCGGTGGCCCTGCCGCTCCCGCAGCCGGGGGTATAGCTCGAGGACACGCTCCGGCGTCCAGGCCGGAGCGTCCTGTGCGCCGTCGCGGCGCGCGGCAACGCTCAGATGCTCCAGCACCGTGAGCGAGGAAAAGATCCGCCGGCCCTGCGGCACGAGCCCAATGCCGAGCCGGGCGATCTCGTGGCTCGGCAGGCGCGTAATCTCCCGATCTCCAAAGAGCACCTGCCCGCGGCGGGGCCGGGCGAAGCCGATGATCGACCGGATGAGGGTGGTCTTGCCCATGCCGTTGCGCCCAAGCAGCGCCGCCACCGTCCCCGGGCGCACCTCGAGGCTGACGCCCTGCAGAACGTGGGAATCGCCGTAGTAGGTATGGATATCGTCGACACGCAGCATGACCATCTACGGGCCACCACCCATGCCGTGTCCGGCGGGCCCCTGCTGGGCCCCGAGATAGATCTCCTGCACCGACGGGTTCGCCCGCACCTCGTCCTTGGAGCCCTGCGCCACCACGCACCCGAAGTGCAGCACCGTGATCGTCTCGACAATTTCGAACGCCACGTCCATGTCGTGCTCGATCAGCAGAATCGTGAGCTGAGAATCCAGCCCTTTGATAAAACGCGCCATCTCCCGGCGCTCTCCCGGCGACAGCCCGGCGGCGGGCTCGTCAAGGAGCAAGAGGCGCGGATGCCCGGCCAGTGCAAGCAGCACTTCGAGATGTCGCTGCTCCCCGTAGGAGAGCGCCCGGACCTCCACGTCCCGCTTGGCCCACAACCCCGCGGGCTCCAGCAGGGCCCGTGCGCGCTCCTTGCTCGCGATATCGCGGCTCAGCGGACGGACCATCGCGTACTTGGATGGCGAGAGGGCCTGCGCCGCGAGGAGCACGTTGTCCTCGACGGTGAGGGACCCGAAGAGGTTGGTGATCTGAAACGTCCGGCCCAGTCCCATCGCCGCCCGCGCGTGTGCGGGCAGGCGTGTCACGTCCTGGCCGAACAGCCGGAGGCGGCCCGAGGTCGGCCCAATCTCTCCGGTGATGACGTTGAACAGGGTCGTCTTGCCGGCGCCGTTGGGCCCGATGATCGCCCGCCTCGTCCCGGCCGGGATCGACAACGACACATCTTTGAGCGCGGCGAGTCCGGCGAACTGCCGGCAGATCCCGTCTAACTCGAGGACCACCTGGGCTGTCACCGGGAGACGTCTCCTCCCTCCTCCCGCCCGCGCTACCCGCAGAACTTGCAGGGCGGATAATTCCGGTCATACACGGGCTGCTTCAGATACTCGTCGGGTTTGAATGTCCAGAACTGCGACACGTTGTGGAACGTGAAAACCACAGAGTTGACAAGCCCCCCGCTCTGGGCCGCGAAGGTCTGGGATGCGGGGCCGGTCAGACTTCCTGCTCGCTCCACCTTGCGCACGTAGACGTTCTCGATGGGGTTCTGGTACGCATCGAGCCGGATCGGCCCCCGCGGGGCATCCGGGAGTTGAAGGGACCGGAGCGCCAGCAGGAAAGCGTCACGTTCCTCGACCTTTCCCCCGATGTGGGTGGTCGCGACATCGATCCAGCGGCCGGCGGTGTAGCAGGCCTCCGCATAGTACGAGGGATCCTTCTGATATTTCGCGACGTAAGCGGCGACGAACTTTCTCGCCTCGGGGGTGCGCAGGGCCGCGCTCCAGTGCAGCGCGGTGACGACCCCCACCGCATCCTCCGGCACCATTCCTCGAAGCAGACTCTCGTCCATCAAGGTCCCCCCGCCGATCAGCGGAATCCGGTCCTTGAGCCCGTACTGGCGGTAGGCATGGGCGAAGCGGATCGCGTCGGCGCCCGCGGTCGTCGCGTAGATCGCGTCCACGTCGCGGCGGAACTGCGTGACGTAGGGACTGAAATCCGGCGTGCCGAGCGGCGCCCAGAGTTTCTGCACGATTTGCCCGCCTTGCGCCTCGAACATTCGCTGGAAGCCCCCATTGACCTCATAGGGAAACGCGTAGTCGTTCCCGAGCATGGCGATTTTCCGGTATTTGAGGGTCGCGTACGCGTACTCTCCAAACGGATGGGAGGGGAGACTGCTCGACCAACTGGTCCGGATCAGGTACGGGCTGCCCTTCCGTTGGGTCAGGTCGTCGGCGGAGACAACGGACAAGATGGTCGGGACCTTGCGCTCTATCACGTAGTCCCGGATCGCGTACCCTTCGTTGGCGAGCAGCGGGCCAATCACGAGATGCACGCGGTCGCCTTCGACCAGCTTCCGCGTCTTCGTAAGCGTATTCGTAGGGTTGCCGCCCGTATCTTCGACGATCAGTTGCACAGGGCGGCCGCCGATCGTGGAGTTGTGCTGGTCTAGGTAGAGGGTCAGGCCGTCGAGCATGTCCCGGCCGCTCGGGGCCGCCGTCCCTGTGAGCGCCGGGAGGAACCCAATCCGGATCGGGGGCCGGTCCCCCTGCGCGTAGACGACCGGGCTCAAGCGGTCCAGCGCTCCGGTCCCCGCCACGGCGGCAAGGGCCGCACCACCTTTCAGCAACGTTCGACGCGTGATGCGCTGTGCCATCTCACTCACCCCCCGAGCGTCTCGCCTCACGATTTGGGACCGACCATCTCGCCGTCCTCGGCCGGCGCCGGGGCCGGCGCCGCGCCGTCTTGGGTGCGAGGTCTTGACGTCGCGCGTGCCAGGATCGCCCGCGCCGCGCCGACGATTCCGAGCGGAGCATACATCACCGACAGCACGAGGATGACGCCGAGGACCGTAAGCCAGCGCTGCGTGATGCCGCTGAGGAGGTTTTGGAGAAAGACCAGCAGGGCTGAACCCACGAGCGATCCGAACAACGTGCCCGCCCCGCCCAGGATCACCATCAGCAGCGCATTGGCGGAGGCCACGAGGTTGACATCGCCGGGTGAGACAAAGCTGTTGTAATAGACGTACAGGGTCCCGGCAAGACCGGAGAATAACCCGGCGATCACAAAGACCAGGTACTTATGGAGAAATGTGTCGTACCCGAGGACCCGCATGCGCGACTCGCTTTCTCGGATGCCGCGCAGGCTCAGGCCGAACGGGGACCTGACGAGTAGATACATGAGCCCGGTGGCGACGAGCGTCACGGCGAGGGCGAAGTAATAGAATTCCTGGATCCGCCCGAGGTTGAGCCCAAACCCCAGGAGCGGCCGCGGGATCCCGCGGAGGCCGTTGTCGCCCCCGGTCATCGACACCCACCGGTACGCGAGCCCCCAGATGACCTGCCCCAGAGCCAGCGTGATGATCAGAAAGTACGGGCCGATGGCCCGGATCGCGAGCAGCCCGAAGACGGCGGCGGTGAGGGCCGCCGCCGCGATCCCGGTTCCCGCCGCCGCCCAGAACCCCCACCCGAACCGGGTGGCCAGGACGCCGGCGGTGTAGCCGGCAACGCCGAAATAGGCGGCGTGGCCGAACGACGAGAGCCCGGTGTAGCCCACAAGGAGGTCGAGGCTCATCGCCATGATCCCATAGCAGAACGTCAGGGTCAGTAGGTGCAGGTAATAGGTCGGGGCGACGGATGGGAGCATCGCGAGTCCCACGACAATGACCGCGGCCGCCGCGGCGGGCCGGCTGTGGGCAACCGTCCACGACATCCGTCTAGCCCTTCCCGAACAGGCCCGTGGGGCGGACCGCCAGAATCAGCGCCATCGGGGTGAACAACGTGAAGTAGGACAACTCGGGGAAGAGCGCCTTCCCGAAGTTGTCGAGCAGCCCGACCAGGAGGCTGCCAACCAGCGCGCCCTTGAGGCTGCCCAGACCGCCGATGATCACGACGACGAAGGCCAACGGCAGGACGTCGAAGTCGGCGCCGGGATAGATGGACAGGAACGCGCCGCCCATGACCCCGCCCGCGGCGGCCAGGAAGGCACCGACCGCGAAGACACCGGTCATCACCTTCCACACGTTGATGCCCAACCCCCGGGCCATCTCCGCGTCGTCCACCGCCGCACGCACCATGGCCCCGACCCGGGTCCTCTCTTGAAGTGCCCACAGGCCGGCGTACACGAGCAGCCCCACGGCGATCACGAAGAGGCGGTACACGGGGAAGTAGATCGATCCCAGGACAAGTGTGCCCGAGAGGATGGACGGCACCGGAATGCTCTGTGGATCTCCCCCCCACAACACGAGGGCCTGATCCGAGAACACGAACGCGAAGCCCATCGTCAGAAGCACCTGCGGCAGCGCCTGCTGGTGGAAGCGCGCCAGAAACCACCGCTGCATCATGACTCCGATCAGCGCGACGGCGGCCCCCCCGGCGGCGATCGCCAGGGGGAAGCTGTGGGTCCAATGCATGACCGAGAGCCCAACGTAGGCGCCGAGCAGATAATACGAGCCGTGTGTGATGTTGGCGACCCGCATGAGGCCGAAGATGATGGTCAGCCCGCTCGCCAGAAGAAACAACAGCGAGCCGAACGAGAGACCGTTCAGTCCCTGCTGCAGATAAAATGACGCCCCCATCCCCGCGCTCCCTATGCGTTGAGCCCGAGCAGCCGGGCGGCGTTCTGAGACTGGATCGCCTGTACCGTAGCGGCCGTCAATCCTAGCCGTCCGAGCCGTGCCAGCGGCTCGGGATCGGCCATGTCGTACGGCAGGTCCGTGCCGAGAAGCACCCGGTCGGCGCCGGCCGCCTCGATGAGAAACGCCAGCTGGCGGTCGCCGTGCGTGATCGTGTCCGCATAGACCCGCCGGAGATACGCCGACGGCGGCTGCGGGATCACGCCCCTGACTTCAGCACGCACGGTGAAGGTGTGATCCAGCCGCGCGGCAATAAATGGAAAGCTCCCGGCGCCGTGGGCCAGCACCAGCTGCAGGGCGGGGTACCGGTCGAGGACGCCTGCCAGGATGAGGCGCGCCGCCGCCAGCGCCGTCTCCCCCGGATTGCCGACGGAGTTCCCCAGATGCCACCCGTCCATCCGATCCTCGCCCGCGTTGTTGAGCGGATGGGTAAAGACCGGCAGCTCGAGGCGCTCCGCGGATGCGAACACGGGCGCGAATTCGGGCGCGTCGAGGTAGCGGCCCTTGACGTTCGTGCCGATGTAGATCCCACGGCACCCGGCGCGGACGGCCCGTTCCAATTCCGCCACCGCCTCGCCCACGTCCTGGAGCGGGAGCGTGGCGAGCGCGACAAACCGGCTGGGATGGGCGCGGCAGATCGCCTCCACTTCCTCGTTGAAGATCCGCGCCAGGTCCCGGCCAAGCGCGGGCGGCGCCCAGTACAGCATCGGCGGCGACAAGGAGAGCGCCTGCAGGGTGATGCCCCAGCGCTCCATCGCCTCGAGCCGGGCGGCGACGTCGTAGAACACCGGGCCGATCCGGGCGGCCTGGTGCGGGCTGTTCCACAGGCGCCACTCCCCCTCATGTGCCTCCACGCGCACCCCGTGGGCCGGTCCCTCCCGCCTGAGCGCGCGCAGAAAACGGTCGGGGAAGACATGGCTGTGGACGTCTACGATCGGCGTCACTTCATCATGTCCTCTGCGTGCTCACAGAGCGTGAAGATCTCGTATCCGCGGTCGGTGACGACCACGTTTTCTTCGAGCCGGACGGTCTGCGCTAACCCGGGATGGCCGGCAAACGTCTCGATCGCAAAGTACATGTTCTGCTTGAGCTCGGCCGGATACTTGAGGGAATACGCGCGGGAGATCCACATCCCCTCGTACAGGCTGAGCCCGATGCTGTGCGCAAACTGCTGGAGCGAGACGCTGCCGTATTTGTCGTCGTCGTACTCGGGGAAGTGCTTGGCGACATCGCCGGTCGTGGCGCCCGGACGGACCGCCGCGATCGCGGCGTAGAGCGAATCGTAGCATTCCTTATAGAGGTCCTTCTCCTTTTGCGTCGGCTTCTGGGCCACTTTCCAGCAGCGCACGAAGTCGATAAAGTACCCGCCCGGTCCGACGGCGTTGATATCGATGATCATCAGGTCGCCCTGCCGGATGATCTTGTCGGTGTGCCACCGGCGGTACGGGCTGGTGTTCCCGCCCGAGGCGACGATGATGTCGTAGACGAAGTCGAACCCGCTGCGGTACAGGAACTCGTTGACCTTGGCGCACACCTCCGCCTCGCGCACCCCCGGCTTCGCCCATTCGTGCTTGGCCATCCACATCGCGGCATCCCCGTGGGCCGCGGCGATCTTGTGACACTCCAACTCGTCGATCGTCTTGACGACGCGGGCCTGGGACATCGCCGGCCAGCCGTTGACGATGTTCAAGCCTTCCTTCGTCAGCGCCTGATAGGCGACCATGTCCATCACGTCGATCCCGATCTTCTCCTTGTCGACCTTCGCTTCGCGCAGCACCTCCGCGACCGACCGGGCCATCCGGGCGGCCATCTCGGGCTCCGCGCCCTCGGACCACTTCCACGTGATGGCAGGGCGGACGTCCTGCTTCAGCCAGGGGGCATCAATTTCCGCGTTCACCATGTCGCTGCCCACCGTTTCGAAGAGCACCGGTTCTCCCCCGCGAGGGAGGACCGCGTAGCGGATGAAGATGTTGTTCTTCCAGTTCCCCTGATAGACGCCCGTGACGTACCGGACGTTCTCCCCCACGAAGAGGATGAGTCCGCCCAGATCGTGCTTCTCCATCATCTCTCGGGCGCGCGCCAGCCGTTCCATCCGCAGCCGGTCGAAGTCGACCCGGCCCTGCCAGTCGGTGCCGGACGTGCTGAAGACCCGCCGGGGCTGGTACTCGTGGCGGCCGGCAAGAAATGGATGCTCTCTACGGCCGTTCCCGGCCTCGCGCGCCGTGCCTTTGCCCGTTCCTCGAACCTGTGCCATCCTGGACCTCCTCCCTGTATTCAGGCCAGCAGCGCCTCGGAGTACGGACTTCGGGAGATCCGCCTCGCGCCGCTGTCGGTCACCACCACCATATCCTCTAATCGCACCCCTCCGCCGCCGGGCACCCCGGGGAGCCAGATCAGCGGCTCGAGCGCAAACACCATCCCCGCCTCAAGCGTCACGGCGGCCGCCCCCGGGAAGGATTCGCCGATGTACGGAGGCTCGTTGGATCCGCAGCCGATTCCGTGGCCGATGAACAGGCTGAGAAAGTGGCTCGCCAGCCCGTGCGCCTCCGCGCGGGCGTGGATCGCACGCGCCACCTCGATGTTCGTCGCGCCCGGGCGCATCGCCGCGATCCCGTCACAGAGCGCCTCGTATACCGCGCGATAGATCCGCCGCTGCTCCGAGGAGGGAACGCCGCACACCACCGTCCGGCCGATGTCCCCAAAATACCCGTTGGCCATCGCGCCGATATCGACGAACACGAGATCCCCCTCCCGGATCAGCTTGTCCGTCGCCAGTCGAGTGGGTGGCGCCATCCGTTCGCCGCTGGCGACGAACGGTGTGGTCACATGCGGATACTCGCCGCCGAGGCGGAAGAGCGTCCGCAGCGCCTCCCCCGCCACCTCGCACTCCCGCGCTCCCGGCCGGGCGTGTGCCAGCGCCGTGGCCGTCACCGCCTCGGCGATCGCCGTCGCCTCCTCGATCAGGGCGAGCTCTTCAGCGGTCTTGATGCGCCGCGCGGCCTGCATCGCCGCATCGCCGTCGACCCATCGAACGCCGGCGCAGAACTCGGGCAGCGCATCGGCGAGCATCTTGCTCGTCAGGTCGGTGCCGATCGTCCCGTGGGCCAGATCGTGGCGGGCCAGCACCCCCGGCACGATCTCAGACGCGAAGTGGCGTACCAGACCGGCCTCCTCCAAAATGGGGATGGGATGGAACTCCGCGATCCACGGCATCGTCGCCTCGGCCCGGTCCCGATCGCCCCCGGAGACGAACAAGATCGGGGGTCCCTGCCGTGGCAGCAACGCTCCGTTCAACACGCCGGTCTTGCCCGCGATCACTTGCGGGCGGAGGCTGGTGAGGTAGCGGACGTTCTCTTCCTTCCAGACCAAGACGGCGTCGAGCCCGGAGGCGGCCATGGCCTGGTGGGCGCGCGCCAGCCGCCCCGCGCGGAGCGCCCCCATGTCGACCCGCGCCTCGTAATCCACGCCGGCGGGGCCGCGCGCCCATCCCTCGTCTCGCCTTCCCGTGCTCACCGAGCGTACACCTCCGGATTGCACACGTTGGGCGGTCGATCCCCGCGGGCAAACGCCAGGATGTTGTCCACGACGACGCCGGCGATCGTCTCGCGAGTCTCCCGTTCCGCGCTCCCGATGTGGGGCGTGAGGACCACGTTCTTGAGCCCGACCAGGCCCGCTGACACGCGCGGCTCATGCTCATAGACGTCCAGCCCCGCGCCGGCGATCCATCCCTCCGCCAGGGCGCGGAGGAGCGCCGCCTCATCGACCAGCGGGCCGCGCGACGTGTTGATGAGATACGCGGTGGGCTTCATCCGCCTGAGCTCCCGCTCACCGATCAGGTGATGGGTCTCGGGAGTCTGGGGAGCGTGGATGGAGACCACATCCGCGTCCTCGAGCAGGCGGTCGAGCGGCACGAACGTCACCCCGAGATCTCGCTCCACCGCCGCCGAGAGCCGGTGCCGCTTCGTATACAGCACGGGCATCCCGAACCCGCGCGCGCGCCGCGCCATCGCCGCCCCGATCCCGCCGAGCCCGACGATCCCGAGGACCTTGCCGTGCACGGTGCCGCCGACGAGGTACGACGACTGGGAGCCGGGAAAGACCCCGGAGCGAAGCAACCCGTCCGCCTCCACCACGCGCCGGACCACAGCCAGCAGCAGCGCGAACGCCACGTCGGCGGTCGCCTCCGTGACCAGCGGAGGAATCACGGTGACCGGGATCCCCCTGGCAGTCGCCGCCGGCACGTCCACATTGGCCGGGTGGATGGCCATCGACGCGATGAGACGCAGCTCGGGGACGGCCTCCAGCACGCTGCCATCCACCCGATCGTGGAGGAGGCAGAACAGCACGTCCGACCGGCGGAGGCCTGCGACCAGCTCCTCCCTCGTTACCATGTGCAGGGGGTCGTCATTCATCGTCACCTCGGCGGCCTCTCGAAGTCGGGCCAGGGCGCCTTCGGCGATCGGCTGGGTGAGGTAGACGCGCACTAGGGCACGACCGCGCGGTCGCGAAGAAACGCTTCGAGCTGGTCGACCGTCCCGCTGAGATGCAGGCGAAGCGCCTTCTTGGCCTCCGCGGCCTGCCCGCGGCGGCAGAACCTCAGAATGCGCCGGTGCTCGGCCTGCGCCTGTGCGCGACGCTCCACGGCCGCTACGTAAATCCGGAGGTACCGCTCGACGTTGCCACGGAGGGAGTCGATGAGGGCGCAGAGGCGGATGCGCCCGGACGCGCGATAGAGCGTGCCGTGAAATGCCCGGTTGAGGTCAAGCCACCGGCCGGGATCGGTCACCCGGTCCATTTGATCGAGCAGCACCCCGAGCCGGGCAAAATCTCTCATCGAGAGCCGCGAAACACCAAGATCGAGGGCCAGGATCTCAAGCGCGCTGCGGATTTCGTAGATCTCGCGCAGTTCCTGGGGAGACAGCGCCGCGACCGAGACCCGGCGGTGCGGCGTGAACACGACCAACCCCTCCGACTCGAGCTGCCGCAGCGCTTCCCGAACCGGCATCCGGCTGACGCCGAGCTTCGACGCGATCCCGTCCTGGTGGAGCCGCGCGCCGCCCTTCAGGCGGCCCGTCACGATGGCGTCCCGCAACGCCTCCGCGACGATCTCCTGAATCGTCTGGCGCCCCCGCAGGACGTCCGGGACGAGGACGTCGAGGTCCGCATGCGGGATTTTTCGCTGCGTGAGGCCGCCCGTCTCCGGAGTCGAGGCGGAGACGTCTCGGTGGGGGAGCCGGAGCTGTCGGAGCACCACGGCGCGACCTCGCGGGATATTTTGGATACGAAATCCTGACTTCGGACCCTCGCGAGGGCATTCCTTCAGGTCCGGCGTTTGCTACAATGGGAGCCGCGCAGCGGATCGTCCCGGCACGCCGTTCAAGGAGAGAGCCGCGGCCCGTGTATCGCGTCGTCATCACGGATCACGTGTTTGCGTCCCTGGCGATCGAGACGGCACTCCTCGGAGCCATTGGGGCCTCGATCACAACGCTGCAGGCGACCTCGGAGGCGGAGTTGCTGGACGCCGTCGCCGGGGCGGACGCGGTGCTGGTCTGCTACGCGCCCATCACCCGCCGGGTCATCGAGCGCATGGCGCGGTGCCGGATCATTGCCCGGTACGGGATTGGCGTCGACAACGTCGACCTCGAGGCGGCGTCGGCGAAGGGGATCGCCGTCACGAATGTCCCGGACTACTGTGTGGACGAGGTCAGCGACCACGCGCTGGCCTTCGTCCTCGCCTGCGCGCGCAGAGTGTCGATGCTCTCCGGCCGCGTCCGGACCGGACGGTGGGAGGCGAAAGATGCCGCGCCCATTCACCGGTTGCGCGGGCGGGTACTCGGACTCGTGGGGTTCGGAAAAATCCCCCGGCGGCTCGCGGAGAAGGCGGGACCGCTCGGGGTAACCCTCCTGGCATATGACCCTTACGTCGGCGACGAGGAGATGCGCGCGCGCGGCGTGCGCAAGGTGGAACTGGACACGCTGCTCGCGGAATCCGACTTCGTCTCCGTCCACGCGCCGCTGGTTCCCGAAACGCGCGGGCTGATCGGCGAGCCCCAGCTTCGCGCCATGAAGCGGAGCGCGTACCTCATCAACACGGCGCGAGGTCCGTTGGTGGATGAAGCGGCGCTCGTCCGGGCCCTCGAGGAAGGCTGGATTGCGGGGGCGGCGCTGGATGTCCTGGAGCATGAGCCCCCCGGCCCGGACCATCCGCTTCACCGTTTCGACCACGTCATCCTCACGCCGCACGTGGCCTTTTACTCCGAGGAATCCGTCCAGGAGCTGCAGCGGAAAGCCGCCGAGGAAGTCGTAAGAGCGCTCTCCGGGCAGCCTCCCCGCTCGCTCGTCAATACCCCGCGGACGGCGTCGCGGTAGCCCCACGCATCGACGTGCCCGCCGACCGGCCCGCCGCGGCGCTTCCCGACATCCCGGGGGTCATCCGAGTCCACCACGTCGGCATTGTCGTGCGGGACGCGGAGGCGGCGGCGGAGACGTATCAGCGGGCACTCGGGCTCGATCCCGTCGCGCTCGAGGAATTCCGGGGCGCGGCCCGCGTGGTGTTCCTCCGCGCGGGAGAGACGCTGCTGGAATTCATTCAGCCGTTGCGCGACGACACGGTGTGGGCGTCGGCGCTGCGTGACCGGGGAGAGGGCACCCACCACTTCGCGCTCGAGGTGGCCGACCTCCGCGAAGCCGTCCGGGCGCTCGTCGCCTCGGGCGTGGACATGCTCGACGTCCGCCCCCAACGCGCGCCCGGGAACACCCTCAGCGTGTTCGTCGATCCGGCGGCCACCGGTGGAACGCTGATCGAGTTGGTGCAGCAGATCCGGGTCTAGCGCGGGCGCCGCGCCCGGCCCAGCCGGACGGGACGCGATCCTCGAGGCGAGGATAACGCGAGCTCGCCGCGCAACGCGTCGACGAACTGGCGGGCGGTGCGGCACGAATGCCCGTTGTGCCAGTGGGACCACAGGAGCGCCCGGCGCCGGATCTCGTCGTGCGGCAGTCTGATCCCGTACCGCGCCGCGAGCGCCGTGGCAATCTCGAGGTACCGGTCCTGGTCGGGGATCAAAAATGGCACGTGAATCCCAAACCGGTCGGCGAGCGAGAGTTTTTCCTGCACGGTTTCTTCGACGTGCACGTCGTCGTCCTGGACCGGCCCCCTGCGGTCGCCGAACCGCTCTCTGACCAGACGCCGCCGGTTGCTGGTGGCATACAAGACCACGTTCTCTGCGTGAGCTTCTACACTCCCCTCAAGCGCCGCTTTGAGAGCCTTGTACTGCGTCTCGTGCTCCTCGAACGACAAGTCATCCACGAACAGGATGAATCGCTCCCGCCGGGTCCGGAGAGGCGCGACGATCTGGGGATACTCCGCGAGGTGCTCCTTCGCCACCTCGATCAGGCGGAGGCCCTGGTCCTGAAACTCCGTGAGCAACGCCTTCACGGTCGACGACTTCCCGGTGCCACGGTCCCCGTAGAGCAGCACGTTGTTCGCAGGGAGGCCGGCCACGAACTGCCGGGTGTTGTCCACGACGGGCTGCCGCTCCTCCTCGTACTCCACGAGGTCGTCGAGCCGCACGGGGTCCGGCTCGGCGACGCCCTCCAAGTGACCCCGACCGTCGCCGTCGTGGATCCACCGAAATGCGCGGTACCACGCGAAGAGCCCGACCCCGTGCACCGCAAAATAGTCGGCGAGCTCACCTGCGATCCGGCTCCACCCGCGTGCCGCGGCGATGCGCCGCATCATCCGGCGACGGGCGGAGGGCGTTTCCCGTGTCGAGAGCGGGTGGAATCCCTTCCAGGACGGCGGGAGGGCCCCGGTGAGGCGGGCGACCCCGCGGGCGATCGCGGCCCCGTCCACACGATAACAGCGCTCGAGGGCGGCGAGATCCGCCTGGGTTTGCCTCAACAGCGCCGGCCCGATCGCGCGGCGCCCCGCCCGCTCCGCCTTCAGGCTGAACGGATTCTCGTCCCCGACCAGCCGCCCGAGCAGGTGATGTTGCCAGGCGTCTCCGACGAGCGGCTCCCTCGCCAGTTCGGCTTCGCCCGCGAGCAGTGTAAACAGCCGCCCAAACGCGCGCGCGACGCGCGCGCCGGACGGCGGCCGGGAGGCAAGCGCCTCCACCAGATCACGCCACAGCCGCCCGGCCGGGGCATCGAGGACCCCGCGCAGCACAGACAGGGATTCCGCAGCTGCCCGCGCTTCGTCCCACGTCGGGGACGCGCGGTGGGCGTGGAGGCGCCGGAGCGGTCGAGGCGTGCGGTTGGCTATGGCTTCTTCGTGGGGATGCAGCAGATGAACTTCATCGGCGCTGCGCCGGTGTTCTTGATCGCATGCGGTTCATCAGGATTGACCCAGAGCACCGTGCCCGGAGAGAGCGCCTGCTCGCCCTGCGGCCCGACCGCCACTCCCTCCCCTTCGAGGAAGTACATCTCCTGCTCGTACCAGTGGTGATGGTACGGCGTGCTTGCCCCCGGGGCCACTTCAAAGACGCGCATCGCAAAATTCTCGGCGCCGCGACGTTTGTCGATGACCCAGTGGATCCGCACCCCCGGCATCCCTTCCGGCGTCTCCGGGGCGACCTCGTGCCACTTGAATCGCTCCATCAGGACATCCCTCCCACGACGAGTTCGGCCCCACGCTGTGGGGTCCTTTACCTCCGGCCTCCCAGCACCGCCGGCGGATGTGCCGGCTCGAACGTAGGAAGCTCGGGCTTGATGAGGTCAACGTACTTGAGCCCGGCCCCGGTGTTGAACAGCACCACCCGTTCGTCGGGCGCCACCCGCCCTTCGCGGACCATCGCCCGGAGCGCGCCGTACGTCGCGGCGCCTTCCGGACAGGCAAACAACCCCTCCGTCGCGGCGAGCTCGCGCATATCGGCCAGGATCTGCTCGTCGGTGAGCGCGTACGACGTCCCGCCGCTCTCGCGCACGGCTTGGAGGATCAGATAGTCCCCAATCGCCTCGGGCACGCGCAGGCCGGCGGCGATCGTGTGCGCGTGTTGCCAGGGCTCTGCGTGCTCGCTGCCGTTCTGATGCGCGCGCACCATGGGGGCGCACCCGGCGGCCTGCACGATCACCATCCGCGGACGATGCTTGCCGATCCACCCGAGCGCTTCCATCTCGCTAAACGCCTTCCACATCCCCACGATGCCGGTCCCGCCTCCGGTGGGATAGATGACGACGTCGGGGAGGCTCCAGTTAAATTGCTCGGCCAGCTCGTACCCCATCGTCTTCTTGCCCTCGACGCGGTACGGCTCTTTCAGCGTCGACATATCGAACCAGCCCTCCGCCTTGCTCTGCTCGCGAAGGCTCCGGCCCGCGTCGTTGATCAGCCCGCGGATCAGATAGGTGTGCGCGCCATAGACGTCGCACTCCACCTGGTTCACGTGGGGCACGTCGGCCGGCATCACCAGGTACACTTCCATCCCTGCTCTGGCGCAGTACGCCGCCGCCGCGGACCCGGCGTTCCCCGCCGAGGGCATGGACGCCGTCCGGACTCCCAGTTCTTTCGCCTTGCTCACGGCGGCCGACAACCCGCGGGCCTTGAACGAGCCGGTGGGATTCAACCCCTCCTCTTTCACGAACACGTGGCGGAGACCCAGCCGGCGCCCGATCTCCCGAAGGGGCAAGAGGGGCGTCATGCCCTCCCCGAGCGTCACGATGTTGGCCGGATTCTCGACCGGCATGACCTCACGGTACCGCCACATCGTGGCCTCGCGGGCTCCCAGGGCCGCACGCGGCACATCGGCGCGCACCCGGTCGAGATCGTACCGGGCGAACAAGACCTTGCCACACACAGAACACAGGTTGTGGAGTTCGTTCGGGGAGTACCGCTCGCCGCACCGGGTGCACTCGAGATATTGAAGATATCCCACGAGATCCCCCCCTCAAGCGAAAAGGCCCGCACCGGCGGTGCGGACCATCAACTAGCGGGTATTATACCACAGATCGCGAGCCAAAGGAAGAGGCAGATGACATCTATCCCGCGTGCAGATTTATTCCAGCTTAGGACCGCTTCGAGGGATGAATGGGGCGAATAGCGCCCAAAGGAACGAACCGGGAGGCGTTTGAGCGACCGATTTGGCTAGGCGGGCGCCCGAGCGATGAACTGGAGCCAGAAGCGGGGGACCCCGCCTGTAATCTTAGCGTCGTCCATCGCCCTGCGCACGGCTTGAGCCAGCGCGTCCGCCCCGATTTCGAGCGGGACCTGCGGGAGGGCGCCCTGAACGAATAGGGAAAATTGGCCGATATCCTCCAAGCTCTCCGGAGAGAGCGTCACCTCGTGAAGCCGCCACGACGTCTCCACGAAACCTGCCTGCCTCACGAGCGTTCCGTACTCCTCGGGCGTGACCCATTCCAAACTCTCCGCCCGATCGTTTCGCAGAACCGAGATCCCGCGTTCGCGGAGATACTGGGCGGCTCGCAGGATCCAGTAGCGATAGAACCGCTCGGTGCCCGTGGGATAGCAGCCCTTGAAGAACGTGGTGTTGAACGCCAACGTCCCTCCGGAGCGGAGCACCTTGTGGATCTCCGTCAGGACGTGACTCTTATCCCGGATCAGGTGAATCGCATTGCAAAAGACCACCACATCCACCTGCGGGACGAGGCGGCTGAGATTTTCTGCGCTGCCTTGGATGAACTGCACGAGGCTGGACGTAATCCGTCGCCTGGCGCGGTCGAGCTCTGAGAGGGACGGATCGACGGCATAGATGAGGCCGCGGCGGCGGTCCCGCATCGCCTGAACGATGAGCTCAGTCACGGCCCCCGGCCCGCACGCCAGGTCGACAAAGCGGGACCCAAGCGAGGCGACCCGCTCCACCAACCAGCGGTTCACCTCTTCGAAGAACGGATGGCTGGCGAAGCGGGAGAAACCGAAGCGGTCGTTGTCGGGGTCGGACACTTGGATGTCCCCCCCTCGTTGTGACTCGTTCACGACTCCACCTCCGGTCGGACCACCTAGGGGCTGCGTCGAGAGGATGTTGGCGACCATCCCCCCCCAACCCTCCTCCGTCTACTCGCCTGTCGCGACCGCCCTGGTCTCTCGTGTCGTCAGCGCGACGTAGATGGGGTTCCGGAGATATCGCCCGACCATCGCCCGGACGGGGTCCGGGATCGTCGAAGCGAACAGCGCCGTCTGGCGTGTGGACGGGGTGCGGACGAGGATCTGTTCCACGTCGGACCGGAAACCCATCTCCAGCATCCGATCGGCGGCGTCCAGCACCAGAAGCGTCACGCTCCGCAGTGTCAGGGTGCCGCGTCCCAGGTGATCGAGGACCCGGCCCGGGGTCCCAACGACGATGTGGGGCTTGTCTCGGAGGTGGGCGACCTGTCGGGCCGAGGGTTCACCCTCTGAGATCGCTACGATCCGGAGGCGCGTGTAGGCTCCGAGCGTGCCAAGGTCGGCGGCCACTTTCTTCGCCAGATCCTTGCTTGGCACCAGCACGAGGCCCTGGACGGCTTTGCTGCGCGGATCCAATCGTTGCAGCATGGGGATCCCGAACGCGGCGGTGCGCGCGGAGCCGGCTTCGGCCCTCGCGACCAGGTCCCGTCCGGTCTTCAGCGAGGGGATGACCTGCGCCTGAATCGGAGTCGGGGCGGTCCAGCCAAGCTCGCGGACCGCCCGCTGAAGCCGTGGATCCACCAGACCATCGAAGCCCGCTGCCCGGGAGCCTCCCGCCATCACACCCACCCACCGAGGTTTGCGCCGTGCGCACCCATGGGACACACACAACGGGAGAGCCCAGGCCCTCCCGCCGTCGACGAACGCGGTTTTGAGCTGGTCCGCATCTGAGGTCCTTCTATTGTATTATAGAGGTGCGCCCCGGTCAATTGTTCGGAGGGATGATCGTGCCCACCGCCCGCAAACCGGAACCACCTCCGGCCGTCACGACAGACGGGCCTCGTCCCGAACCGCCGTCGGGGCCACTGCGCCTCGACGTTCGCGATCCCCGGGAAATCCGGCTCGACCTGCTCGAGACGTTTCCCTACGAGTACCCTAGATCCCCCGCGATCGTGGAGATCACGACCGACGAGTTCACCGCGGTCTGTCCTTGGTCGGGGCTCCCCGATTTTGGCACGGTCGTCGTCCGGTACCTGCCGAACACCCGGGTGCTCGAGCTCCGCTCGTTCAAGTACTACCTGCTGTCCTACCGGAACGTGGGGATTTATCAGGAGCATGCGGCGAACAGGATCCTTGCAGATCTTGTTCGTGCGTGCGCCCCGCAATGGATGGAGCTCGAATTGGACTATCGCATCCGAGGGGGCGTCCACACGGTCGTTCGCACTCGGTGGCCCGCACCATCGTCGTGAAGCGCGGGGCGGTGCGGATCGCGGAGATCGGCGTTGTGGCCGCGGCATACGCTGCGCTCACGGTCCTGCTGGCCCCGGCCTCCTACGGCCCGCTGCAGTTTCGGCTCGCCGAGAGCCTCAAGCCCCTCGTGATCTGGGAGCCCCACCTGATCCCGGCGTTCGTCCTCGGCAACTTTCTCAGCAACCTGCCGAGCCCGTTCGTGGGCCCATGGGAACTTGTGTGGATGCCGTGCGCGAACCTCGTCGGCGCGTGGGCGTGTTGGCGCATCGGACGCATCAACGCGTATCTGGGAGCCGGTGTGTACGCGCTGATCATCGGGGGCGCCGTGGCGACGATGCTGTCCGTGCTGCTGCGGGCGCCCTTTCGGGTTCTCTTCCCATCCATTACCGCGAGCGAGGTCATCCTGCTCGTGCTGGGGGTCCCCGTGATGTACCCGGTGCACCTCGCGCTGCTGCGCCTCACCGGTGACCGGCCAGGGGCATCTGCCGCGCGATAGCTCCGGTTAGATCCGCTCCGGAGGATCCGGAGGCCGCCGAGTATGCCACGGCGTCGCCTGTTCATAGGCATGCGCGATCGCCAGCACGGTTGGCTCATCCATGCCCCGCCCAACGACCTGCAGCCCCACGGGCAGCCCGTCCGCCCCGAACCCGCACGGCACCGTAATCGCCGGAAGTCCCACAAAGTTGATCAGACGCACCAGCCGGGTGACGGCGCCTCGCGCGTCCCCGGGACGTCCTCCAAGGGTCACGGTGGGCTGACCGATCGCCGGCGCGACCAGGGGGATCGCGGGCAGCACGAGCGCCGCATACCGCCGAAGCAACATCCCCACCTCATTGACGACCAGGGTCCGCACGCGCTGCGCGCGGAGGTATTGGGTCGCCGTGATAAACTGCCCCTGCTGAAGCAGTGCACGGGTGTCGGCCCCGTAATCGGCGGCCCGGTCGTGGAGCCACCGCTCGTGGACACTCGCCGCTTCAGCAAACAACACCGTGGCCGCGGCTGTGCGCGCCTCGCTCGCGCGGGGAAACTCCACGTCTTCCAGATCGAGACCCCGCTCGGCCAGAACGTCGAGGGCCGCGCGGAACGCCGCCCGCACGTCGTCGGTCATCTCGCGATGGTACTCGTCGCTCAGCACGCCGACGCGGAGGCCGGTGATCGGGCCGGTCAGCCTCGAGGTGAACTCGGGCACCGTTTGACCGAGCGTCGACGGGTCGAGCGGATCGGGCCCCGCGATCGCCTGAAGGACCAGCGCGGCGTCCTCCACTGTGCGGGTCAGCGGGCCCACGTGGTCCAGGGACCATGACAACGGGAACACGCCGTGACGGCTGACGCGGCCGTATGTGGGCTTGAGTCCGACGGTGCCGCAGAGCGCCGCTGGGATGCGAATGCTGCCCCCGGTGTCGGTCCCGATCGACACGGGCCCGAGGCCCGCGGCGACCGCGGCCCCGGAACCCCCACTCGACCCCCCGGGGATGCGGTCGAGCCGCCAGGGATTGCGGGTCGGCCCGTAATGGGGATTGTTGGTGGTGATCCCGAAGGCGAACTCATGCAGAGTGTTCTTCCCCAACAGCACCGCCCCCGCGTGCTGCAGCCGCGCCACGACGGTGGCATCCTCGGCAGGGATGTAGTCGGCAAAGATCCGGGAGCCGCGGGTTGTCCTGATCCCCTTCGTGTCGATGAGGTCCTTGAGCGAAACCGGGATGCCGTGCAGAGGACCCCGGTACCGGCCGGCGTTGATCTCCCGCTCGGCCGATGCGGCCTGCGCGCGGGCCATATCGGCCGTCACCGTGATGAATGCATTGAGGGCCCGGCACCGTTCGGTGCGGGCCAGCAGGTCGTCGACTACCGCGACCGGGGACAGGTCCCGGGATCGAATGCGGACGGCTAGTTCCGAGACCGACGCGAACGCGAGCTCGTTCACGGGACGGCGGGGTCCAGCCGCGACGTAAACGCCGGCTCCAGATCCGCGATGGGCAGTGCCCGCAACCGGTCGAGATCGGCGTACAGGGTCTCGAGGGCCGGGGCCAGCCGCTCCACCTCCTCGGGGGACACAGACAGCCCCGCCAGATGGGCGATCCGCTTGAAGTCGTCGGTGGTCGCCACTTCCCGCCGCTAGACGCGCGCCTTCGCCGGCCCGGTCTCGACGCGCTTCCAGAAGAGCAGCACAGCGAGGGAGATGATCACGGCGACGATGATCTCGGGAATGCCGTTGGCCAGGGCAATCTTGAAAGCCCGTCCACCCGGGATGTAGTGGCGGAGCACGCCGAACCCGAGCACGAGCACGGTGTTCGTCACCGTGCCGACGACGGCGGCCACGGCGATGGCCCACCACTCACCGGCGGGACGGGCCGCCGTATAGGCCCACGCGGCAAACACGCCGATGAAGATGCGGGGAATGATCGCGACAATCGGATCCTTGAAGAGCGGGATGGTGGCGTAGAAGAAGCTGTAGAGGCCGAAGATGGTCCCGATGAGGCCTCCGACGACCGGGCCTTCAAGAATGCCACCGATAATGGCTGGGACGTGCATGATCGTCGCATTCACGCCGGTCGGCATGGGGATGAACCCCAGACGACTGGCGCCCAGGAAAATCGCGATGGCCGCGAGGATCCCGGCCATGACAATGCCGCGTGTCGAGAGTCCGCCCTGCCGTGTCTCCTGCATGCGCTGATCCCTCCCCGCTTGAGAAGTGCCGGTCCGGATCGCCATTCCCCATCGCGTCCCTTGTGCCCTGCTCCGAACGCCTGCCCGGTCGATGGGGCTGCCAGCTGAGCGTCAGAATGGAAACGGCGCGCCGAGCATGGCGACGAGGAAGACGAAGGCCGCGATGGGGGCGAGCCAGTCGAGCGGAGTGGTCTGGAACTGCATATACGTGGTTCGCCCCTCACCCCCGGTGTACGCCCGAGATTCCATGGCCACGATGAGTTCCTCGCCGCGCTTGAGGGCAAAGGCAAAGAGAGGAACGAGGACGGGCAGCATCTGGCGGGCGCGTGCAATAAATCGCCAGCGACTCCCGCCGATCCGTCCTCCGCGCGACGCCTGCGCCTTGAGGAGGCGTTCGGCCTGCAGGGCCAGCGTTGGAACGAAGCGGATGGCGATCGTCACCACCAGCGCCAGTTCATGCGACGGCACACGGAGGCGGCGGAAGGGGCGGAGCAGGCTTTCGATGCCGTGCGTGAGCTCCGTGGTGCGTGTCGACAACGTGAAGACGCTCGTCACGATCAGCAATTCCACGAACCTCACCGCGGAGATCACCACCAAACGCGCGACGGCCTCCGTGACCACGACCCATCCCCACTGGAAGATGACGGGGCTCGCCGGATCGTAGCTCCGGCCAAAGAAGAGCAGCTGCAACAGGGCGAAGAACACGAGAAACGGGACCGCGGGGATCAAGCCGCGCAAGGCATAGGACAAGGGGATTCTCCCGAGCCACACGATCGCGAGACAGCCGGCGATCAGGCAGCCGTTGCCCAAGAGCGTGGGGGTAAAGCTCACAGCGCCGGTGACGAAGATCGCCGCGAGGATCTTGGCCCGCGGATCGAGCCGGTGCAGGTACGATCCGGTGGGCAGATACTGCCCGATCGTAATGTTCCGGAGCAATTCGAATTCGCTCATGCCGGGGCGCCGAGGAGGGTCGCGATCGCCCGCGCGGCCTCGTCCACGGTCAGCCCGTCGCCGGCGATGGGGTACCCGCGCTCGCGCAGCCGCTGGACCACCTGAGCCGGCACCGGCGGAGCCAGCCCCAGCTCGGCCAGCCGGGCGCGCTCGGAAAATACCTCCCGCGGTGTGCCGGCAATCGCGATCGTCCCATCGTGGAGCACATACAGCCGGTCGCAGAGCCGGGCAATTTCGTCCATGTCGTGCGACACGAGCACCAGGGTCAGCCCCTCGCGCGCGCGAAACTCACCGATGCGTGCCCGCAGCTCCTCGCGAGAGCCGGGATCCAGCCCCGACGTCGGCTCGTCCAGCACCAGCACCCGGGGCCGCAGCGCGAGCACCCCCGCGAGGGCCGCTTTGCGGAGCTCCCCGCCACTCAGCGTAAACGTGTACCGATCCTTGAACGCGTCGAACGGAAGCCCGACGGTCTCCATCGCCCACCGAACGCGCTCCCGAATCTCCGCGAATGGCAGCCCCAGTTGACGCGGACCGTAGGCGACGTCATCCCCGACGAGTCGCTCGAAGACCTGGTCCTCCGGGTCCTGAAAGACCAGTCCCACACACGTGCGCACGGCACCGATGTCGGCGTCCCGCGCGCCGAGGTTCTGCCCGGCCACGGTCACCCGCCCGCGCCCGGGTCGCAGCAATCCGTTGAAGTACTGGATCAGCGTGGACTTCCCTGACCCGGTCTGGCCGATGATGCCGACGATCTCCCCTTCGTGGATCTCAAGCGAGAGCCCGCGAAGCGCATGGTGCTCGAACGGGGTCCCCGCCATATACGTGTGCCACAGGTCCTCAACCACGATCAGCGATCCCGGCTCGGTCATCGCGTCACGGGGGCGCGGGCGGCAACCGCGTCGACGAGTTCGTCCACACCGAGCAACCCCGGGGGAAATGTGGGGAATTGCGCTCGAAGACGGTCCGCCAGCAGGGACACGACCGGGACCTCCAGGCCGATCTCACGCAACATATCGGGGTGGGCGAATACGTCTCGTGGTGCGCCGGTCAGATACACCGTTCCCCGGTGGAGCACGATGACCCGATCCGCGGCCGCCGCTTCATTCATCAGGTGGGTGATGGAGACGATCGCCGTCCCGCGCCGCCGCAACTCGGCGACGACCTGCGCCACCTCGGTGCGCCCGCGTGGATCGAGCATTGACGTGGCTTCGTCCAACACGACGCAGACCGGCCGCATCGCCAGCACCCCGGCGATGGCGACCCGCTGCTTCTGGCCGGCCGAGAGCAGATGCGGCGGCCGATCGCGGGCCCCCCACATCCCGACGACGTCCAGTGCCTCGCGCACACGACTCCGCAATTCCGCCTGCGGCACGCCGAGGTTCTCGGGGCCAAACGCCACATCTTCCTCGACGATGGTCGCCACCATCTGACTCTCGGGGTGCTGGAACACCATGCCCACGGTCCGGCGGATCGCGCGGGTGTGCGCGGGATCGCGCGTGTCCATCCCCCCCACGCGGACGGTGCCCGCGGTGGGCCGGAGCAGCCCGTTGAAATGTCGGGCCAGCGTGGATTTTCCGGAGCCGTTGGGGCCGATGATGGCGAGATGTTCACCCGGATAGACCGCGAGCGAGACCCCGCAGAGTACGCGCTCGCTTGGGACCTGCGCAGCGTACGCAAACTCGACGCCGTCGCAGGAGATGAGCGGCTCGGGCATCAGGTGGACGAGCCGAGGCAGTAGCAGGCGGCCGCCGCAAAGATCCGGGCGGCTTCGACCAGGTCGGCGACCCTGACGAATTCATCGACCTGGTGCGGAATGGTCACGTCCCCGGGCCCGATCGTGACGATCGGCACCCCGCCCCAGGCGTAGAGAAATGTTCCGTCCGTTGCACCGGGGACTCCCCTGCGCCGCGGCGGCCGGCCCCTGACACGCCGCACCCCCCGTTCGACCGCGGCCACGACGGCGGCCTCCGGGGGTGTCTCGGTCCAGGGACGCTCCTCGATGACGTCGAGCTCCCCGTGGCAACCGGGAACGCCCGACGCGGCGTCCGCCACAGCGTGGCGCAGGTCGTCGCGGATCACCGCGTGATCCTGCCCCGGAATGGTTCGGACATCGACCCCGACGACGGCTTCGGCCTGAATCACGTTGAGTTGCGCCAGGTCTCCCGCCTCCAGGACCGTCGGGGTCACGCTGGGCTCGCCCAGCAGCGTGTGGGCTCCATGGCGCATGACGTACCGGCGCTCGAGGGCCAGGAGGCTCTGGACAAACCCCGCGGATGCGGGAATCGGGTTAATCCCGCTCTTCGGCATCGCCCCGTGGGCCATCTTCCCCCGAAACCTGGCGATCGCCCGCAATGCCCCCTTCTGCACGAGGCACACCTCGTTGGCCTCGGGCTCGCAGATGATCGCACCGCAGGCATCTTTGGCCCAGCCGTTTCGGATGAAGGACTTGATCCCGACCATCATGCCTTCCTCATCCGCCACCACAGCGACGCGGATCCGCCCGGGCAACTCGACCCGGGCGTCGCGGATCGCGCGGACCGCGGCGATCGCCGCTGCGACTCCGCCTTTCATATCCGCTGCGCCTCGCCCGTACAGACGTCCGTCCGCGACGATGGCCCCGAAAGGCGGCACCGACCACGCGGCGGCGTCTCCCTCCGTCACCACGTCGCTGTGCCCTTCGACGATCAACAGCGGGCCTGGGCCTCGCCCGATCCAGTCCCCGATCACGTTGGGCCGGCCGGGGGCCGCGTCCTCGACGTGCACATCGAGCCCCAATTGCCGCAGTTCGGCGGCAATAAGTGCAGCGACCGCGGTCTCGTTTGCCTCCGGATCGGTGGGACGGTAGACGCTCGGGGTTCGGACGAGACGGCAGGCCAGATCGAGCGCGTACGCCTCGTCGACCGCCGCCAGGACGGCGTCGACGTTGGACTCGAGGTCGAGCATCGCGCGGTTCAGTAGAGGTTCGTCTGCCGGACCCGGCCGGTGTAGTCCCAGAATACGCTCTTCAGCTCGGTGAAGAACTCGAGCCCTTCCTCCGCCATCTCCCGGCCGCCCACCCCGCTCCACTTGATGCCGCCGAAAGGGATCTGCGCTTCGCCGCCCACCGTGGGCGAGTTCACGTGGACCATCCCGACCTCGACCCGATCGACGAACTGCATGATGGTGTTCGCGTCGGTCGCGTAGATCGAAGCGCTCAGTCCGTATCTGAGACCGTTCGTCACGCGGAGGGCCTCGTCGACCGACCCGACCTCGATCACCGAGAGCACGGGCCCGAAGATCTCTTCCTGAGCGATGCGGTGCCCGGGATCGACGTCGGTGAACACCGTCGGCTCGATGAAGAACCCCCGGGCGTACTCCCCGTCGGTGAGGCGCCGGCCGCCGCATGCCAGGCGCGCCCCCTCGTGCCGCCCGGCCTCGATATAACCCATCACCGTCGCCAGTTGCTTGGCATCCACAAGCGGGCCCATGGCCACGCCGTCCTCCAGGCCGTTCCCCACCCGGGTCGCCCGTGCCCGGTCGACGATCGCGTCGACGAGCCGGGCTTTCACGTCCTTGTGCACCACGCAGAGTCCGGTGGCGGTACAACGCTGGCCGGTACTCCCAAATGCGCCTTGGGCGGTCCCGGCCGCCGTCACGTCCAGGTCGGCATCGGGCATGACCACGACCGCATTCTTGCCGCCCATCTCGCACGAGACCTTCGCCAGGCGGCGGGCGGCGCTTGCGTAGACTCCGCTGCCGATCTCGCACGATCCGGTGAAGGAGACCGCCCGGATCATGGGATGGTTGACGAGCACGTCGCCGACCTCAGGACCCGGGCCCACGGCCAGCGAGAGCACGCCTCTTGGGAGACCCGCCTCCTCAAGAATCTCCACATAGCGCTGGGCCACGAGTGGCGTCAGCGACGCCGGCTTGATGATGACCGTGTTGCCGGCTACGAGCGCCGGCGCAGCCTTCCACACCGGTTCGGCCCAGGGAAAATTCCAGGGGGTGATAATCGCCACGACCCCCAAGGGCTGTCGCAACGTGAACAGCATCGTCGTGGGCATTTCGGAGGGCCGGGTCTTCCCACCCATTCGGAAGCCTTCGCCCGAGTACCACTCCAGGAGATTGACCCCCCGCAGGATCTCGCCCCGCGCTTCGCTGAGGATCTTTCCTTCTTCTCTCGTGAGCAACCGGGCGAGCTCATCGACGCGGGATCGAGCGAGCTCCGCGGCCCGCGCCAGCACCCGCCCCCTGGTGGGCGCCGGCGTGTCGCGCCAGGCCGGGTACATCTCTTGGGCGCGTTCCACAGCGCGCGCAACGTCACTCGCGGTCTGCTGCGGGACATGGCCCAGGACGTCGGAGGCATCGGCCGGATTCGTGTCCACCAGCACACCGGTTGGGGACCCAATGGTGCTCATGACCATCCTCCTTCAATAATAAATACCCGGCAGGCGGGACGACGGGGGCACTGTGCGCGGGCGTTGTTCAGTTTCGCAGGAGAAAAGTCCTGCCCCGGGAAACCTTGTGCGTCTCCGGGCGTTTGGCATTCTGGAGCGCCAGGGGCTGATCGGCAAGGAGGAGATGGGTGTACGGACAACCACTCAACGCCGCACGCGCGACCCATTTCGCATCCCCACCGCCGCGCAAGGTACAGGGCCCGATCGTCGACGTCCATACGCACGCCACCGAGCCGGCCACGAATCACGAGCTCATTGAGGCGGCGCGCACGTACGGAATCGCGAGGGTGGTGGTGATCGCTCCCCTCGAAACAGGGCTGACGATACGCGGTCGCTACCCGCAGGAAGTCGTCCTGGCGGTCAGGCCGATCCTGCACGAACCGAAACACCAGATCGCGTTGCTAGACCGGGCGGTGGAGAGCGTGCACCGGGCTCGCGAGAGCGGGGCCCCGCTCATCAAACTGTGGTTTGCCCCGAGGATTCGCGACCGCTTGGACTTCCTCCTCGACTCGCCTCGACTCGACCCGCTGTTCCACGCGATCGCAGAGGAGGGGCTGGGTGTCCTCGTCCACGTCGCCGATCCCGACCGGTGGTTCGAGCGAAAGTACGATCCCATCAAGTATGGGACAAAGGCCGACCAATACCCCATGCTCGAGACGCGCCTCCGGCAGTTCCCCACGATCCCATTCCTTGCCGCGCACATGGGAGGCGATCCCGAGCACCTCGACCACCTCGCCGAGCTGCTGACGCGCTACCCGAACCTCCACCTCGACACCAGCGCAACCAAGTGGATCGTCCGAGAATTGGGACGGCAGCGAAACGCGGCCCGGGAGTTCTGCCGGCGGTGGGCGGGTCGGATCTGCTTTGGGACCGATCAGGTCGTCTTCAAGGAGCCCGACCCCGTGCGATACACGATGCGCTATTGGGTTCACCAGATGTTTTGGGAAACGGACCTCGTCTGCCCGTCGCCAATCGCCGACCCCGACAGCGATGGCCCACCCTACATCAGGGGGCTCGATCTCCCGACAGACGTCCTGGAGCAGATCTACTGGAAGACCGCGGAACGGGCCTTCGGAATTCCGGCCCGCCCCGCAGCGAACGTGTCTTAGGCGAGACGGTGGTCCTGCGGCGGATGGTCAGGGCTGGAGCGCCTTCTCGACGTCCTGGCGAGTCAGATCCTCCCCGAGTTCTCCGGCCCACTGCATGACTGCCTGAATGACCTCTTCCTGCGTCATTCCTAGACTCGAGGTCATCTCCTGCACGCACATCTCCACAACGTACTCCAGCCGTCCGCTCCATCCGGCGTCCTTCGCTTCGGCGATCAGCGAAACAACGACACCGGCCAGCAAGGGTTCGGCCCAGGCACGGCGGTCCCGCGTCGCTTCGGAGACGGTCACGGTGCTCACCCCCTCGACCGTGCGGCCGTCATTTTCCACAACGCACCTCCCCATTCCATTCGGGCAGCCCCACGCGCCCCCGCGGGGGCACCGTCGACCCGGCGGCGACCACTAGCCGGCCCCCCCCGTACCGGGAACGAGTTCTCGCGCGAGAAAAAACAGTCCCACCGCGCCACCGGCGAGCCCCAGGTACCAGAGCGAGCGCCGCCTGACGATCGCAGCTACGGAGGAGACGACGATCCCGATTTGAAAGGATGCCACCGCCAGCGACAACCGCTGGTAGCGGTCATCGAACCGTTGGGCCGCCGCCTTGGCCGCGTCTCGCTCGTGCTCCCGAGCCTTGGCATCCTTCATGATCTGGTCCTGCTCGGTCGCGTACCGCTTGATCTCTTTCTCGTACGCCGATGCCTGCCGGGCCGCGGCCGGGCTCGACTGCAGCCGCAACGCATCACGCTGCGTCTCGAACACGTGCCGCTTGATGCCTTTGGCTTGATAAAAGTTCCACTGATCCGAAGCCAGGTTTTGTGAGATCGCCGCCTCGTTGAGGTCCGCGAGGGAATGATGCGCGGCCCGGCCCGCGAGCTGGCTGCTGAGCGCCGCGCACACGGCCAGCACCGCCGTGGTGATGGCGATCGCCGTAATGAACCTATGCCCGGATGAACCCTCTGATGCTTTCTCGGCTGGTTCTAGGCGGGATTCGACCTCAAACTCTTCCTCCATGAATTAGTGAGTTCGGGATCGCTCGTGCGCTCTCCTGCGCGGCCGGGCGCGGTCTCGTGTTACTGCGGCGGGGTAAACGCACCGGTCCAAACGGCCGTACGGTGGTGGAAGACGCCACCGATCGAGTACCGGAGCATTCCCCAGAGGCGGGCGAACATTCGAGCACGATCAACGTTGGCGGTGGCCACGAGCGGCGAGGTGACCAGCACGGCCGTCGGCGTCCGGATCGTGAGGGTGCCGACCTGCTGGCCTTTCCGAAACGGAGCGACGGGAGCGACGCTGACCTCTTCGGAAATGGTCAAGGGAGCACGATCGCCCTTCGGCAGCAGTACCTCAAGGGCACGCGGTGTCTCGAGCCCAAGTTGGCGCGCGTTCCCCCCGTACACGGTGAGGGCCGACGGGACGATCTGCTGCCAGGGTATCGGAACCAGAGCGTAGCGCGCGAACCCCAGGTTGAGCAACTGTTCGGCGATGCCGGTCCGTTCCTGGAGTTTGTGCGCCCCCATCACGACGGCAATGAGCCGCAGCCCTTCACGCCGCGCGCTCGCCACGATGTGAAAGCCCGACTCGTTGGTGAACCCGGTCTTGAGGCCATCCACGCGGGGATCCCGGAACACCAGGTTGTTCCAATTGGCCTGCCGGATGCCGGCGTAGGTCTCGTAGTGCGGGCTGCTGTAGGTGATCGCCTCCGGAAATGTCACCAGGATCTGCCGGGCCAGCAGCCCCATGTCCCAAGCGCTCGTGTACTCCCCCGGATTCGGGAGCCCATGGGCGGTGACGAAGTGGGAATCGTGCATCCCCAGACGAGCGGCCGTCGCGTTCATCTCATCCACGAACTGGGAACCCGAGCCGGCCAGCGCCTCAGCGAGCACTTCGGCCGCATCATTGCCCGATGCAATCATCAGCCCGTACAACAACTGCTCGACCGTCACGGCGTCGCCCACGTTGAGAAACATTCGACTGCTGCCCTTGATCCGGCCGATCCGCCAGGCGGTTTCACTCACCGTCACCTCGGTGGCGAGCGTCAGGCGATGGGTCCTGAGCGCGTCCAAGGTCAGATAGAAGGTCATCAGCTTGTCGAGACTGGCCGGGGGGAGACGCCGGTGCGGATCGGTGGACTCAAGCACCTGCCCGGTGGAGACTTCCATCAAAAGGGCGGACGGCGGACCGGAGGGGCCAGGCGGGTGGCCGGCGCTGGGCGCCGCCGTCGTCCTGTCCGGTCCGGCCGGCACGCGCGGCGCGGCGCCGACCGGCAGCGAGAACGTACCCAGGCATAGGCCGATCGCGATCCAGCGCACGGTGCTCCGCATCCTCTGCCTCACGCCATCACCAGGAGACCGCGCAACCCGTCCCCTCGGTCGAGCGCGGCCACCGCATCGTTGACCCGGTCCAGGGGATAGGTGGCCGTCACCAGTTCATCCAGGAGCAGACGTTCGCCATAGTACAACTCCAGCAGGCGCGGGATATCGGCACGGAGGTGTGCCGATCCATAGAAACAGGCGCGCAGGGTCTTCTCGTTGAGCACGAACGCGGGACCCCCTACGGTGTACTCCTCCCGCGCCGGCGGGATGCCGACGGCAACCGCGACGCCGCCGCGGGCCAAGCACTCAACCGCCTGCCGGACGACGGCGGCGCGTCCGATCACCTCGAAGGCATAGTCGGTCCCGCCGCGGGTCAGGCTTTGAATCGCACGCACGGGGTCCTCCTCTTTGGCGTTGATCGTGTGCGTCGCCCCAAACCGCCGGGCGGCCTCGAGCCGGTGCTCGAGCAAGTCGACCGCGATGATCATCGCCGCCCCCGCGATCCGAGCTCCCTGTACCACATTAATGCCCACGCCGCCCGCGCCGAAGACCGCCACGCTGCTCCCGGGCCGCACCTGAGCGGTGTTGACCACGGCGCCGACCCCGGTCGTCACCGCGCACCCCAGCAGCGCCGCCACTGTCAGCGGCACCTCCTCGCTGATGCGCAGCACGCCCGACTCGGGGACTACCGCCATCTCCGCCCACGAAGAGACGCAGGTGAAGTGATGGAGCTCCTGCCCCTTCCACTTGAGCCGGGTAGAGCCGTCAGGCATCTTGCCCCGGACCCGGGACCGCCATTCGCACAGGTGCGGCCGCCCGGCGTCGCAGTACCGGCAGTGGCCGCAAGGCGGCGCGAACAGCATCACGACGTGGTCGCCCGGGTGGACGGAGTCCACTTCGGGCCCCACGGCCTCCACCACGCCGGCAGCCTCGTGCCCCAAGACCACCGGCAGCGGGAACGGCAGATCCCCTTTAATGTAGTGGAGATCGCTGTGGCACACGCCGGTGGCCGCGATCCGGACCGCGACCTCGTGAGGCCGCGGCTTCTCGAGGTCCACCGTCTCAACGGCCAGCGGTTTTCCGACCTCATGCAAGATGGCGGCGCGCACGTGACTCACACCTCCCCAGTCCCCCGTGTTGAACTGTTCCGCCTTGCCCTGGGGATTCCTCCGGGAGGACACCGTCCCCGTCCCGCGGGATCGAGTCACCGCGAAAAAATTTTGCGTCAAGTTCTTATGAAGGTGGCAGGAGATCCTCCGCCACTTTTCGAACCTTGACCCGGAATCCCCGATCGCATGTGGACGTGAGTATTTCGTATTTGAAAGCCCGAAAGGGACGGAGGGGGAACATGGAACTGCGGGACTACGTGCACAAGCTCACCGACTTCATCTGGGACCGCGAGCACAGAAGCCAGAAGCCGGTGGACGCAGCCATTCTCAGTTATGTACAGGACGCCGTGATCGCGGAGCTTGAGTACCGCCGGCGGATGTCCGATCTGGACCGCCGGATCGCCGAACTCGAGTCCCTAACGGGAGCAGGGGTACCTTCCTGATCGGTCCCCGGTAAGAAATCGCTGCGCACGCCAGGCCCGGGTCGCATACGGTCATCGTTTAGGTTGCTGACGTAAGGGCCACAGGGCAAACGGTCACCTTAACCGGATGCCGCGTGTGTACGCTTGTGTATTGGAGAGGGTCGGCCTAGCGCCGTTGGATGCTCGCAACAGCATCCCGGCGTCGCGGTGGTTTTTCACGGTGGAATAGTCTATCCCCGCCACAGAGTGGGCATTACACGAACGAGCAGAATTCTTCCAGCAAAACTCTGCGGTGGGGGCATGCCATGCGCGACGCTCGTCTCGTCTCACGCTTCGTTGCCGTGACCCTCTTCTTCGCCACCGTCCTTGCACCCCAGACCGCCCCGTCGGCGATCATGCAGGTGGCGTCCGATCCAAATGGACGGTTCAAGATCAGCTTTCCGGTTGAGTGGCAGGTCGTGAAAACAACGAGCGGGGCGTCAAGGGTGATCGGCTTCCGCCCCGCCGCCCGGGGGCAGTTCCGCGCCAACGTCAACGTGGTCGTGGAGGAGATCCCGGAACCGATCTCGGCGGCCCAGTATGCTCAGCTGGCCAAGCCCAAGATGGACGCGGTGTTCAACGACTTCACGGTGCTCAAAGAGGGGTCGGCAACGATCGCCCGACGCCAAGCGTACTACCGGTACTATACATGGAGACCAAGGAACCAAGGGGAGCTGTATCAGGTCCAGGCCTACATCACAGTTGCGCGCATGGCATACGTTCTGACCGGCACGACGATGAACGATCCCGATCGTGTCAGGCGGGACATCCCGATCATGAGCCAAATCTTCGAGACCTTTGCGCCACGCGTCAAGTAGATTGGCGTAACCCCCTCTCGACTGCGTCTGCGAAGACGGCGAGCGCCCTGCTGCCGCTCATCTGCATTGCTGCGATCATTTCAGCCCTCGCCGCAAGCGCCGGGGGGGCTCCCTCCGATCCGGGGACGTGGGAGCGCCGGGCGTCGTCGGCCGTCACGCGCTCAGAAGTCGCCGCCGCCCCGATCGGCGACCGCATCTATGTGGTCGGCGGCCTGATCATTACCGGTCCAACGGACGCCGTCGAGGAGTACGATCCCGCCGGCGATCGATGGCGCCCGCGTGCCCGGCTGCCACAACCGATGCATCACCCTGCCGCCGCGGCCCTTGGTGGGAGACTGTATGTGATCGGCGGCTTCGTGGCCCGGGGATTTTCAATCTGGCACGGCATCGCCGCCGTCTATGAGTATGACCCGGCGCAGAATGAGTGGCGGGGGCGCCCGGCGATGCCGACGGCGCGCGGCGCGCTGGCCGCGGTGGCGCTGGGAGGCCGGATCTACGCGGTCGGAGGCACCAATGGGACGGACACCGGAGCGCTCGAAGTCTACGACCCGCGGACGGACACCTGGCGGCGCCTGCGGCCAATGCCGACACCACGGAATCACATCGCCGCGGTGGCGGAAGGTGGCAGGCTCTACGTCTTCGGCGGCCGGGCGGCCGGCGTGCGCGGCAATATCGGCGCAACCGAGGTCTACGATCCAGCGAGCGATCGCTGGGAGACACGGGCGCCGATGCTGACCCCCCGCAGCGGCATCGGGGCCGCCGCAGTCAGGGGCAAGATATATGTGATGGGCGGCGAGCTCGGCAGACCGGATACGTACCCGGAAAACGAGGCGTACGATCCGGCATCGGACACCTGGACCCCGCGCGCGGACATGCCCACGCCCCGGCACGGCCTCGCCGTAGTCGAAGCCGGGGGGCGGATCTTCACTCTGAACGGGGGTCCCCACCCCGGCGGCACCTACAGCGCCGTCAACGAAGTGTACATCCCCCCGCAGTAGGACCTCCGCGCCAGCGTTCACTGGCTCGGGAATCTCTTGTGACGAACATCACGACCCCGGTGTGGACCGGTGCATAGGGTTTGGCCTCCCCCGCTCGTACGATGGAACCATCGCAGGCGGAAACTTCGCTTGAGATTCAGGGAGGTGGAAGCGTCATGGCCTGGTACCAGTGCTCGTGCGGGGTTCTGAAGGAAATCAGTCCGCAGCTCGGCGAGACGGTTACGTCCGTCAACCACCTCCATCGATCCGCGCGGCTGGACGGGATGTCCACGATCATCCGGATGGAGGAGATTCGCCTCCCTATCGCTACGGGTGCGGGCGATCGGGACGAAACCGCTCCATACCAACCCGCCGCCTGATGGACCTCGAGACTCGACCGATGCCCGCCGTCGGCGACAACCGGGAGCTCCTCGCGCACTTTCATGGAGGTTTCCTCCGCGCTTCTGATTCGCGCGCGCAAAGCCGGCCCGATAGATCCGAGGAGGAGACCCGAGCCATCGCGAACGTAGCCTCCGCATAGACCGGTCGCTTTCCTCTCTCAGAGGAGCTGCATGGCGGACCTACCGACCGGAACGGTCACGTTTCTCTTCACGGACATCGAGGGGTCCACGAACCTCCTCCAGCGTATCGGCGCCCACCGCTACGCACAGGTTCTTGAAGATCACTGCGCACTGCTTAGGAGTGTCTTCCACGAAACGAACGGTCACGAGATCGGCCACCAGGGAGATGGCTTTCTGGCGGCGTTCGGCCAGGCCAGGCAGGCGGTGTCCGCGGCGATCGCCGCGCAGCGAGCGATGGCCACCCATCCGTGGCCGGAAGGGGTCACCATACGGGTCCGCATGGGACTCCATACCGGCGAGCCGCTTGACTCGCCGAGCGGCTATGTTGGCATGGATGTACATCGGGCCGCCCGGATCTGCTCCGCGGCACACGGGGGCCAGGTCCTCCTCTCCGAGGCAACACGGGGGCTTGTCGAGCATAACCTTCCAGAGGGTTTGGGCACCCTTGATCTGGGAGTGCATCGCCTGAAAGACTTAAAGGATCCTGTCAGGATCTTCCAGATCCTGGACCCCCGGGTGCCGGCCGAGTTCCCTCCACTCAGGAGTCTGAGCGTTCTGCCAAACAACCTGCCCATGCAACTGACTAGCTTCATCGGACGCGATAAAGAGCTGGCCGCAATCAAGCATCTATTGATGGCCAACCGGTTCCTCACCCTCACCGGCACAGGTGGCTGCGGAAAGACGCGACTCGCTCTCCAGGCCGCCGCCGATCTCTCGGATCAATTTCCGGACGGTGTGTGGTTGGTGGAGCTGGCGGCTCTTTCAGATACTTCTCTTGTCCCGCAAACCGTCGCGTCAACCTTGAAGCTCCCTGAGCAGTCCACCCGACCGTTGCCTGAATTGTTGGCCGACTATCTGCGGCCCAAATCTCTTTTGTTGGTGTTGGATAACTGTGAACAAGTGGTCAATGCGTGCGCCCATTTGGCTGAGCGGTTACTGCAGGTATGTCCTCGCCTTCGAATCTTGGCAACGAGTCAGGAGGGCCTAAACATCGCTGGAGAGGTCACATTCCCCGTCCCTTCGCTGTCCGTGCCGGATCCTCAGCCGGCGCTTTCCGCCGAAGGACTCGTTCTGTGGGAAGCCGTGCGGTTGTTCGTGGATCGAGCGATGTTTGCCCAGCCAATGTTTAGGTTGACGAATCAGAACGCCACGTCGATCGTCGAAGTGTGCAGGCGGCTGGACGGGATGCCTCTAGCGATCGAGCTCGCAGCGGCGCGGGTGAGAGTGCTGTCAGTGGAGCAGATCGCTGCTCGCCTGAACGATAGGTTTCAGCTGCTCGTCACCGGAAGCCGGACCGCCCTACCCCGCCATCAAACGCTACGAGCCACGATGGACTGGAGCTATGACCTCCTATCAGAGAAGGAACGTGCCTTACTCTCACGACTCTCAGTCTTCTCGGGGGGATGGACGCTCGAAGCCGCAGAAGCGGTGTGCGTGGGGAACGGGGTTGACGAACGTGACGTCCTCGACCTACTCGCACGCCTGGCTGACAGGTCGCTCATCGTGGTTGAGGATCGAGGCGCCGAGATCCGCTATCGGCAGCTCGAGACGATCCGGCAGTATGGCCACGATCGGCTGCGCGAGTCAGGAGCAGCACCGAGCGTGCGGGGCCGACATCGCGATTGGTTTCTTCGTCTGGCGGAGCGGGCGGAGCCGGAACTCTTAGGAAAGCATCAAGCCAGGTGGTTCAATTTGCTGGAGGCCGAGCTCGACAATCTGAGATCTGCGCTCGGATGGTGCGTCGCCACCGGCGAGCTCGAGGCCGAGCTGCGGTTGGCCAGTGCGGTCACCCGATTCTGGCTTGCCCGTGGATACTCTGATGAAGGCCGCAGATGGCTGGATGCGGGGCTGGAGAGAGGTCGTGATGCGCCGGCAGCCTTGCGTGCCAAGGCGTTGAGTGCGGCTGGATATCTGGCCGTCCAGGGTCAGGGCGACTACAGCTCGGGGCGCTCGTTCTTTGATGAAAGCCTCGCGATCTGGCGGACCGTTGGTGACAAGAAGGGCATCGCTGAATCGCTCCACAGGCTGGGGCTTGTCGCTACGCACCTAGGGGAGCTGAGCACAGCCCATTCACTGTACGAGGAAAGCCTTGTCGCACGGCAGGAGCTCGGGGACAAGGGGGATATTGCGCTTACTTTGCACAATCTAGGCATGGTCGCCTTCCTGCGAGGAGACCTTGCGGCGCGCTCCCTCTTCGAACAAGCGCTCGCCGTATGGCACGAGGTGGGAGACAAGCAGCACATCGCCATGGCACTGACCGGCCTGGGATACATCGCAGCGAGCCAGGACGATCTGAAGAAGGCACGCTCCCTGTACGAGGAGAGCCTTGCCATACGGCAGGAGCTTAGGGACAAGTGGGGAATCGCCTACTCCCTCGAAGGATTCGCAACCCTTGCGGCGCTTCAAGGGCTGGCGAATCGGGCGGCGCGCCTCCTTGGTGCGGTGGAGGCGTTGCGCGAGGCCATCAGGACCCCTCTACCCCTCTTCTACCGGAATAGTCGCGAGCGCACCGTCGCCGGGTTACGGGCCGGGTTGGGGGAGGCCGCCTTTGCAGCAGCATGCGAAAAGGGCAGAGCGATGACTCTCGAGCAGGCCATGAGCGAGGCGTTGAAGACCGAGAACGACGAGGACGATTGAGAGCTCTGGCATCAACCTAGTTTTCGACTTTTCTGGGGGGGTGAGTGTATGGGCAGGTGGCTGAAGGTCGTGGTGGGACTTGCGCTACTTCTGCTCCCGGTGTCCCCAGCATGGGCGGAACCTGACATGGCCGTCGAAAGACTCGTGGCCTTCAATGGGTTGATCCTGTTCGCGGTCCTTGCAATCGTATTGGTGGCACTGGTTCTTGTGCTCGTAACCCTCGTCCTCGTGCTGCTGACGGTGTGGAGAAGCTGGAGCCGGACCGAGAAATAACGGCACACGCGCCAGAGTCGGTGCGGCAGGGCCGCCATGCCGGACGATCTCGACACTCTGCTTGCCAAAGCCGAACTCTTCCAAGAGGTCCCCGCCGAGGTCCGACGGGAACTCGCCGCTAAGAGCGCCCGCCGAGTGTTCCTGAAGGGGGCAGTCATCTTCCACAAAGAGAGTGCCGATCGCACACTATACCTCATCGCCTCAGGGCGCGTCCGCATCTACCTGAGTGGTGAGTCCGGGCGGGAAGTCACCCTCAACGTATGCGGGCCCGGGGAAACCATCGGGGAACTGGCGCTGCTCGACGGCCGATCTCGCTCGGCCTCTGCCGTGGCCCTTGACGACGTGGTTGCCTACGCGATACATCGCGAAGATTTCGTCCGGCTGCTCGACATCTCTCCGCTGGCGGCGTCGGTGATTCGAGTCCTTACCGCACGGATGCGGCGCGCCACCGACGACACAGAGAGCCTGGCGCTGTTCGACGTCTTCGGGCGCCTCGCACGCCGTCTCCTTGAGCTTGCCGATCGGTACGGGGGTGGGCAGGAGATCGACCTTGAGCTTAGCCAGGCGGACCTCGCGTCTCTCGTTGGGGCCACTCGCGAGACCGTGAACCGGGCGCTCGCCGCCTTTCGCCAGCAGGGTCTCATCAAGCAGCATGGTCACCGAATCGTCATCGTGCAGCCTGACCTCCTGCGACGGCGCATCCAATAACCTTGACGCAGCGGCCCGCAGATTCTGCTCCAGGAGCGACTTGCGTTCCACTTCCCTTGAAGAGATGGGGGGCGATCACATGACGTTTCAGTATAAGTTCGGGAAACAGCCGGCGCGGTACGACGCGAGAACCTTGAGGCTCGCGGACTACCTCGAAGATCTCCCAGCTCCCATGCCTTCAGTGAACAACGCTCGGCGGGTGAGGAACTGGCCCATGTACTCCAACAACACTCTTAATGATTGTACGTGTGCCGCAGCGGGGCATCTGATTCAAGATTGGACAGCGATTGCCCATCGAGAGGTGACGCCCACCGAAAGCCAGATACTCGAGGCCTATGAAGCCGTCGCAGGGTACCGGCCCGGCGATCCTTCGACGGATAAGGGTGCCACAAAGATTGCGGTTCTCAACTACTGGCGCAGGAAAGGGATTGCGGGCCACACGATCTGGGCGTACGTTGCGATTGAGCCCGGGAACCACGACCAGGTCAAGGATACCGTCCAGTATTTCGGAGGTGCCTATATTGGCCTGAAGCTGCCGATAAGTGCGCAGTACCAGCTCAGGGACCCTCTGAACCTGACCGTTTGGTCGGTTCCGTCCGGCGGCCCCGTGGGTCAAGGTCTACCAGGCTCTTGGGAGGGCCACTCTGTTCCGGTGGTTGCCTATGATCACCGCACCCTGACGGTGGTCTCCTGGGGCGACCTCTTGAAGATCACCTGGCAGTTCTTTGACGTGTACTGCGATGAGGCCTATGCCATTCTGGCGCACGAATGGATCGACGCGAAGGGGGGCCTGCCGCGCGGCTTCAAAAAAGT
>DASSXJ010000108.1 GCA_035703895.1 bacterium
GAGCGGATCGAGACGAGCCACCCCTGCCGGGTCATCCGGGACACCGCCGCCCGGACCGCCGAGGGCGTAAAGCCCAACTCCGTCATGAGGGCGATGAGGCTTCCCACCCACACGGTTCCGCCGTAATGGCGAACGTAGTCCCCGTACAGGGTGAACAGCATCGACCGGGCCTGCATCCTAGACGAGGCCCTCGACCACGGTGGCGATCCCTTGACCGACGCCGATGCACATGGTAGCGAGTCCCCACCGTGCTTGACGGCGCCGCATCTCGTACGCCAGCGTGACGAGAATGCGGGCCCCGCTCGCGCCGATGGGGTGGCCGAGGGCAATGGCCCCCCCGTTGGGGTTGAGCCGGGTTCGGTCGATCTCCAGATCGCGCACGCACGCGAGCACCTGGGCCGCGAACGCCTCGTTCACCTCGATCACCTCGATCTCATCGATCCGCCGGCCCGCGCGGGTCAGCGCCTTCCGCGTGGCCGGGACGGGCCCGATGCCCATATACGACGGATCGACCCCCGCCGCCGCGGTCGCGGCGATGCGGGCGATCGGCCGGCGCCCCTCCCGCTCCGCCCATTCGGCGGCCGCGATCAGCAACGCCGCGGCGCCGTCGTTGATCCCCGACGAGTTCCCCGCGGTCACGGTCCCCCCCGACCGAAACGCCGGACGCAACGCGGACAATCGTGCCAGCGTCGTCTCAGGCCTCGGATGCTCGTCGCTGTCGACGGTGACGGCCTCACCCCGGGGCCGGGGGATCGTCACCGGCACGATCTCCTCGGCGAACCGTCCCTCTCGCATCGCGGTGGCGGCCCGTTGCTGGCTTTCCAAGGCAAACACATCCTGGTCTTCGCGGGAGATCGCGTACCGCTCCGCTACGTTTTCCGCCGTCTCCCCCATGCTGTAGAGGGGATAGATTTCCGAGAGCTTCGGGTTGGGGAACCTCCATCCGATCGTCGTGTCTTGCAGGACCATGGGCCCGCGGGGGAACGCCTCCTCCGGTGAGGCAAGCACGTAGGGCGCGCGTGTCATACTCTCCACTCCCCCGGCGATATAGACGTCGCCGACGCCGCAAGCGATGGCATGTGCCGCGGCGTGGACGGCCTGCATCCCCGAGCCACAGAGCCGGTTCACGGTCTGCCCGGGGACGTCGACCGGGAGCCCGGCGAGGAGGGCCGCCATCCGCGCGATGTTCCGGTTGTCTTCGCCCGCCTGGTTGGCGCACCCCATTACGACGTCTTCGATCACCGCGGGATCGAGGGTGTTTCGCCGGACGATCGCCTGCACGACATGTGCGGCCAGATCGTCGGGACGCACCTGCCTGAGCGCCCCGGCATACCGGCCGATGGGCGTCCGGATCCCATCCAAGATCACGACATCACGCATCTCCGAGTCCTCCCGTTTCTAGGGCGCCTCAGCGTCCCGTGTATGCGGGCGATCGCTTCGCGAGAAACGCGGCTACGCCCTCGCGGTGGTCGTCGGTCCGTCCCGCGATCTCCTGGAGTTGCGCTTCGTACTCGAGCGCGTCGCCAAAATCGGCGGCAACGGCCTGATTGACCGCCCGCTTGGTCAACCCATACGCCCGCGTCGGCCCCGCGGCGAGGCGGCCGGCCCACTCCAGGGCGCGCGGGAGGAGGTCGTCGTGCGGAACGATCCGGTTGACCAGTCCCAGCCGTTCCGCCGTGATCGCATCGATGGGATCGGCGAAGAACATCATCTCGAGCGCCTTTCCGATCCCGACGAGTCGGGGAAGGAGCCACGTGCCGCCCGAATCGGGGATCAGCCCCACCCGTGAGAACACTTCAATAAATGACGCCCGGTCCGACGCGATCCGGAGATCGGCCGCCAGCGCGAGATTGCACCCCGCGCCCGCGGCCACGCCGTTGATCGCGGCGATCACCGGTTTCTCCATCGTCCGCATCCGCAGCACGATCCCATTGTACCGCGTCCGGAGCAGGTCTCCCAAGGAGGTCTGGCCGGGGGTCTGCTCCCGCAGATCGGCGCCGGCGCAGAACCCGCGCCCGGACGCCGCGAGCAGCACGCACCGCGCATCCGGGTCGCGCTCCGCATCGCGCAGCGCGTCCTGGAGCTCCTTCGCCAGCTGCGCGCTGATGGCATTCAGCACGCCCGGCCGGTTCAAGGTGATGATCCGAACGCCGTCCTTCGCCTCCACGAGCAACGTTTCGTACATGGCCGCGCCTCCCTTCACCCGCCCGATCTTCGGGGATCATCGAGCAGCCGTCGAACCGTGTGAAACACACCATCGAGCATCACTTCGGTCAGCCGGCCGGTATTGGTGTTTTGCCGGCTGGGATGATACGAAGCCACCACCGCGGGGAAGTCGGGCCCCGGCACGTGGACCGCGCCGTGGGCGAACCGCATCCCGTGCACGGGCGCACCGAGCGAGCGGAGAAGCCGGCGGCAGACCGCAAAGCCAATCTGCCCGAGCGCTACCATCACACGGACGTTGGTGAGGAGCGCGGTTTCGCGAACGAGAAACCGTGCGCAGCGCGCGATCTCCAGGGGCCGGGGCCGGTTGTCCGGGGGCGCGCAGCGCACGGCCGCAGTGATGTACGCTCGCTCGAGGCGCAGGGCGTCATCCCGCCGGACCGTCGTCGGCTGGTTGGCGAACCCCGCGCGGTGCATCGCCCGGATCAGCCACGCGCCCGAGGCGTCCCCCGTGAACATGCGCCCGGTGCGGTTGGCTCCGTGCGCCGCTGGCGCCAGACCGACGATCAACACCTCGGCGCGCGGATCCCCGAAACCGGGAACGGGTTTCCCCCAGTACGTCCACCCGGCATACTCGCGCTTGCGCTCGGCGGCGACGCGCTCGCAGTATCGCCGCAGGCGGGGACACGCCGTGCACGCGACAACATCGCGCGCCACCAGAGCGAGCGAGTCGCCCCGCGTCACCGCCCGGTGAACTGCGCCGGTCGCTTCTCGAGAAACGCCCGAACCCCTTCGCGTTTGTCCTCGGTACTAAACAAGAGGTGAAAGCACCGCCGCTCGAATTCGAGTCCGCCGCCGAGCGTCGTCTCGAAGGCCTGGAGCACCGCCTCCTTGGCCATCCGGACGGCGATGGGGGGCTGGGCAGCGATCTCCCGGGCCAGACGTTTCGCTTCGTCGAGATACAGCTCGACGGGCATCACCCGCGACACCAACCCACAGGCCAACGCGTCCTGCGCGGTAATATTCCGCCCGGTGAGGACCATCTCCATCGCCCTGGACTTCCCGATCGCTCGCGTCAGACGCTGGGTGCCTCCCGCCCCGGGCATCAGCCCGAGCCGGATCTCCGGCTGGCCGAATCTGGCGGTTTCAGACGCGATGATGATATCGCACGACATCGCGAGTTCGCACCCTCCGCCGAGCGCGAACCCGCTGACGGCCGCGATCACCGGCTTGCTCACTCCCCGGATCCGCTCCCACGGTTGAAACCGGTAGCCGCGAACCATGTCGGCCGCCGTCGCATCCGCGAACTCGCGGACGTCGGCCCCGGCGGCAAACGCCCGCTCGTTCCCCGTGAGCACGAGGCAGCGGACGCCGTCGTCTCGGTCCATGGCCTCCATCGCGGTGGCGAGCTCCTCCATGAGCCCCTGGTTGAGTGCGTTCAGAACGTGCGGCCGGTTCAGCGTGATGACGCCGATCCCCTCGGCAGTAGCGACGAGGATGTGCTCGTAGGCCATAGATGGCTCCCCCCGGACGGTATGGCCCCTTCTTCTCCCTCTGCCTTCCGACTCTCCTCTGGAGCGCGGAGAAGCATGCGAGCGCGCGTGCGGTCGCGAGGCTGCTGCCGGCTAGAGAGGGTGAGCGGGTGCGACGGAGCGAGCGGGTTTATCGAGGCGTCAGAGAGGCGTCGAACCCGGCGGCCTGAAGATTCGCGGCGAGGCGCTCGGCGGTGGCCCGATCGAGGTATCCGCCGACCCATACCCGGTACGGTGGTCCTTCGACGAGGGTGACCGCGTACCCGTGATCGCGCAGCTGCCTCACCAGCGACTCCGCGCCGTCCCGATCCCCGAACGATCCCGCCTGCACGTGAAACCGGGATGGCGGACCCGGAATAGGAGGAGCGGCGCTGGGTCCGGTGACCAACGGTGTCCCGGTCGGTGACGGGGATGGGACTGGGGTCTGCTGACTATCGCCCGCCCCTGCCGCCGGCGCGGGCGATGGAGCGGGAACTGTGGATGGGGATTCGCCACTACCTGGTTGATCGGCCGGGGACGCCGGCGCCGCGGCGGGTGTGGACGAATTCTGGGAGTCAGGACCCGAGGGGGCCGCGGTGCCCGGCGAGGGAACGCTCGGCATCGTGAGCCCCGGTGGGGGTAATGATGGCCGAAAAGACGTCTGGCCCATGAGGTAGCCTGCGCCGATCGCGATCGCGAAAATCGCCGCGAAAGCCGGCACAACGAACGCAAGCACCGGGCGCCCTTTCATGGTCCCTCCGTCCACTCCCCTGTTCGAGAGGTTGCCGTCCAATCTCCTTCCACTGAACATCCTTACCCACTTCTAGACGAAGACATGACGAAACCTGTGGTACGCGACGAGGAGACCGGCGCCGATCAAGACGAGAAGATAGTACGATAAGAACCGGTCGACGAGCACCGCGCTTCGAGCCAGCGACGGTGCGGCGGCTCCGGGGGCGAGCAGGATGATCAGCCCGGCCATCGAGACTTCGGTGATCCCGACTCCTCCGGGAATCAAGAGCGCCATCCCCAGCATCGCGGCTCCCAGGTAGGCGAACGCGATCAGCGGTGGCGCGAGGGGGATCCCCATCGCCCGAAAGACCGTAAAGACGCGGAGGAGGTCCAGCGCGATCACGGCCACGCTCAGGAGGAGCAAGAGCCAGAGCGTGCGGTGCTCGCGCAGGAGCTGAAAACTCGAAAAGAAGGTGTCGAGGAGCCGGAGGCCCTTGTCCCGGAGCGATCCGGGAAGCGGCAGGTACCGCGTGATCCCGGCGATCCAGCCCTGCATCATCTGTGGGATGGTGACCACCACGCCAAAGGCGACCACCAGGATCACGATCATCAGCATCAGCACGCGGCTGGCCAGCACCATCCGGCTCGGCACAAAGGCTGCGGACAGTAGGAACGCCACGACGATAAATCCCATGTCCAGCATCCGCTCCACGATCATCGCCGACGTGCTCACCCCGAGCGAAACGTCGTACGAGCCCTTCAGCATCACCGCCTTGGCCAGCTCGAAGCTCCGTCCAGGCGTGAAGCTTCCCGCGGCCACCCCCGCGACCACCGAGATCGCGCTAAACCGGATCGAGATCGTCGTCCCCGTAAGCTGCTTCACCATGAATTGCCAGCGGTAGGCCTTGAACAAGATCTGGGCCACCACGGCGCCTACCGCCGCACCGAGCAGCGTGATCTCCGCCCGGCGCAGCGCCTCCGCGACCTGCCGGAAGTTCACCGTCGCGGCGAACGCGATCAGGATCGCGATGCCGGCGCCGAGCAGGATGAAGCTCACCCACCGCCCCGACGAGCGGCGCCGCACCTCGGCCTCTTGCCCGATCGGCTGAACGGTTTCAGCCACTGGTGACGCCGCTTCTTCCTGACGTTGTCGGCATCCTCGTCACCTTGCTCCGAGGCCGACCAGATACCGCTCGAGCGCCGCCCGCCTCGCCGAGAGCTCATTCCTGCGAATGCGGTCGGCGGCGACGACCTCGGCGGGCGCTCGCTCGAGAAATGCGGCGTCCTTGAGCCTCGTGTCCAGGCCGGCCAGATCCCGCGCGACCGTCGCCAGCTGCTTCTCAAGTCGCGTCCGCATCGCCGCGGCCGCTTCCCCGGACTCGACCCGGAGGGTCACCTCGACCGGTCCGGAGTGCGCCGAGAACCCCCCGGCCGGGCGGGATGCGTGCACGTCGTGGATCCTGATCTCGCGCGCCCGCGCCAGCGGCCCGATATAGCGGGTGGTTGCCTCTAGCAGCGCGCGATGTTCGGCGGGGGCGTAGAGATCGACCGGCACGGACTCCCCCGGCGTGATGCCGAGGTCGGCCCGCATGCCCCGGATGGCGCGGACGATTTCCATGACCCACGTCATCTCTTCCTCCGCATCCTGATCGATCCACCGGGCGACTTCCGCGGGCCAGGGGGCCCGCATGATCGTGCGGCCCTCGTGCGGGAGCGCCTGCCAGATCTCCTCCGTCAGCGACGGCATGATGGGGTGCAGCAACTTCATCGTCTCCGCGAGGATCCAGCTCAGCACGGCGCGCGTCACCGCAAGATGCCCGGGAACCGGGGGCTCGCGGAGATCCTGTTTCGCCATCTCGAGATACCAATCGCAGTACTCGCTCCAGATGAAGTCGTAGAGGTGCCGGCACACCTCATGAAACTCAAACTCCTCCAAGCCTTGCGTCACCGCGAGGGCGCGCCGGGCGAACCGGCTGAGGATCCATCGATCGGCGACTCTCAGCGCCCCACGATCCGGGAGCGCCAGGGGCTGGGAGGATCCATCGAGGTTCATCCGGACGAACCGGGCGGCGTTCCAGATTTTGTTGGCGAAATTGCGGGTGTCCTCGACCATCTTCTCCGAGAACCGGAGATCCTGCTCGCCCGTGCACCGGTTGATGAGCGCGAATCGTAGCGAGTCGGCCCCGTATCGGTCGACCAGGAGCAGCGGATCCAGCCCGGTCCCCCGGGTCTTGCTCATGATCTTGCCTTCGATATTGAGAACCGTCGGGGTGATGTAGACATCCCGGAACGGCACGTCGTTGCGGAACTCGAGGCCGAACATGATCATCCGCGCCACCCACAGAAAGATGATATCCCGCGCGGTCACCAGCGTGCTCGTCGGGTAGAAGTACCCTAGGTCCTCGGTCTCCTGCGGCCACCCCAGCGTCGCGAACGGCCAGAGGCCCGAGCTGAACCATGTGTCCAGCACGTCGGGGTCCTGCGAGAGGGTGGCCCCGCCGCACTTCGGACACCGCTCCGAAGGGCGTTTGCTCGGGATCACCTCGCCGCACGCGCAGTACCAGATCGGGATCCGGTGTCCCCACCACAGCTGCCGGCTGATGTTCCAGTCGTGGATCTGCCCCATCCAATCCATGTACACTTTCGTCCAGCGCTCGGGGTGGAAGCGGACGCGCCCCTCGCGCACGGCGAGGATCGCCGGCTGAGCGAGATCCTGCATCCGACAAAACCATTGATCGGAGATGTACGGCTCGATCACGGTGTTGCACCGCTCGCACCGCCCGATGTTCGCCGTGTACGCCTCTTCGCGCACGACGGCCCCGGCCGCGCGGAGGTCCTCGCTGAACACCATGCGGCAGCGATCTCGATCCATCCCCCGATACCGATCCCCCCCCAGGTCGTTGACCTGGCCGTGAGGGTCAAGACAGACCAGGACGGGGAGCTGGTGGTCCGCGCCGATCTCGTTGTCGAGCGGATCGTGTCCGGGCGTGATCTTCACCGCGCCCGTGCCAAACTCGCGGTCCACGCGGCGGTCGGCGATCACCGGGACAGTCCGGTCCACGAGCGGGACGCGCACCCGGCTCCCCACCAACCGGCGATAGCGGTCGTCATCGGGGTGCACCGCCACCGCCACGTCCGCGAAGAGCGTTTCCGGACGCTGGGTGGCCACCACAATCCCTTCGCCGCCATCCTCGCCGGGATAGCGAATGTAATAGAGGGTGCTCGGCGTCTCGACGTGTTCCACCTCGAGGTCGGAGACGCTGGTCTGATCCTTCGGGCACCAGTTGATCATCCGCTTGCCTTTGTAGATCAACCCTTTGCGATACAATCGGATGAAGGCCTCGAGCACCGCGTCCACATAGCCGGGATCCATCGTAAAGACGGTCCGGTCCCAGTCGCACGAGCATTCGAGGCGGCGCAGCTGGACCAGGATCCTCCCGCCGATCTGCTCCTTCCACTTCCAGACTTCTTCCAGGAACCGTTCGCGGCCGATGTCGAACCGGGTCAGCCCTTGCTGGGCGAGGCGCCGGTCCATGACGACGTGGACGGAGATGCCGGCGTGGTCGAGCCCGGGCTGCCACATCGCATTGAGCCCGCGCATCCGGCTCCACCGGATCAAGCAGTCCTGCAGGCCGTTGTTCAGCGCGTGCCCCATATGGAGTTCCCCGGTCACGTTGGGGAGCGGCATCATGATGACGTAGGGCCGCCGCCCCTGATCCGGGACGGCGTGAAACTCGCCCTGCGCCAGCCAATCTGCATACCGGCGCTCCTCGACCCGTTTGGGCTCGTAGGCGCTCGCGATCTCCGTCACGGCCGTGCCCTCCTTTCAAATGAAAACGCCGCTCCGCCTCAAAGGGCGGAGCGGCGCTCCGCGGTACCACCTTTGTCCCCGCCGGCCCTAGGGCTGCCGCACGGCTCTCACGCTGTCACGGGCGCTCCCGACGCGAGATCATCAAGCTCAGGGGCGACGTTCGAGTCCGTTCGTTCCGGGGAGCTCTCACCATTCCCTCCCCTCGCTACTCAGCCGGACGGACTCTACTCTTCCCCCTTCTCGCGTATGTGGACGTATTATAGCAACCGCGCCCGAACGGTGGCAAGTCCGCCACTGTCGGAGCGCTCTTACGCCTGGATCGACGGCAGTTGCCGCCGGATCTCGGCCGGTGTGTGGGTCAGGATCGGCAGGCCCAAGCTCGGACCCAACGCTTCCTTGAGTACTTCGTCCATGTGCTCGACGAAGACGAACCGAAGCTTCTTCTTGACGTTGGCCGGGATCTCCACCATGTCTTTTTCGTTCTCTTTGGGCACGATCACGGTCTTGATCCCCGCCCGGTGCGCGGCGATGACCTTTTCCTTGACGCCGCCGATCGGCAGCACGTTGCCCCGCAGGGTGATCTCTCCGGTCATCGCGACATCCTTGCGGATTTGACGGCCGGTGAGCGCGGACGCCAGCGCGGTCGCCATCGTGATGCCCGCGGAGGGGCCATCCTTGGGCACCGCTCCCGCGGGAACGTGGACGTGCACGTCGTACCGCCCCGTAAAGGTATCGTCGGCGCCGAGCGCAAGCGCGCGCGCACGAATGTAGCTGAGCGCCGCCTGCGCCGATTCCTTCATGACATCCCCGAGCTGTCCTGTCAGGATCAGTTTGCCATCCCCCCGGACCAGCGTCGCCTCGACGGTGATGATATCGCCGCCCTGCTCGGTGTAGACGAGCCCGGTGGCGGCCCCCACTTCGTCGATCTTGCCGGCGCTGCCGTAGTGGAACTTCGCAGGCCCGAGGAACTTGTGGACGTTCTGAATCGTCACCTTGACCGAGGTCGATTCTCCCTCGGCGACCTCCCGCGCCACCTTGCGGCAGATCGTCGCGATCTCGCGTTCGAGGTTGCGGACCCCGGCCTCCCGCGTGTACTGACGGATCACGAGCCGGAGGCTCTCATCGGTAAAGGTCACCTGCTCGGGCTTGAGCCCGTTCTCTTTCAACTGCTTCGGGATGAGGAACTGGGTGGCGATGTGGTGCTTTTCCTCCTCGATGTAGCCGGAGAACCGGATGACCTCCAAGCGGTCGCGAAGCGCCGGCGGAACGGTGTCGAGGATGTTGGCCGTCGTGATAAACATGACCTCGCGGAGGTCGAACGGCAGCTCAAGATAATGGTCGCTGAACGCGGAGTTCTGCTCCGGGTCGAGCGCCTCCAGGAGCGCGGCGGACGGATCCCCGCGGAAGTCCATCCCCAGTTTGTCGATCTCGTCCAGCATGAACACCGGATTCCTGCTCTCCGCGGTTCGCATGCCCTGGATGATCCGTCCGGGCAGCGCGCCGACGTAGGTGCGACGGTGCCCGCGGATTTCGGCTTCGTCGCGGACGCCGCCCAACGAGACGCGGACGAACTTGCGCCCCAACGCCCGGGCGATCGATTTGCCGAGGCTCGTCTTGCCGGTGCCCGGCGGGCCGACGAAGCAGATGATCGGGGCCTTCGACTGCGGCGCCAGCTTCCGCACGGCGAGGTACTCGACCACGCGGTCCTTGGCCTTCTCCAGCCCATAGTGATCCTCGTCCAGGATGCTTCGGGCCCCTTTGATATCCAACCGATCCTCGGTGCGCTTCGACCACGGGAGCGCCACGATCCAATCGAGGTAGGTCCGCACGACGACCGCCTCGGCCACCATCGGCGGCATCTTTTCCAGGCGGCTGAGCTCTTCGAGCGCCTTCTCCTTGACCTTCTCGGGCAGGTCGGCCTCCTCGATCCGCTTCCGGTAGTCCTCCACCTCCGCGGTGCGCTCGTCTTTCTCCCCGAGCTCCTGTTGGATCGCCTTCATCTGCTCCTTCAGGAAGTACTCGCGCTGGCTCTTCTCCATCTGCTTGCGGACCCGGTTCTGGATCTTGCGCTCCAGCTCGAGGATGTTGATCTCTTTCGTGAGCACCCCGCTGAGGATCTCGAGCCGGTCCTTTGGCGCCGCCTCCAGCACCCGCTGCCGCTCTTCGACGCGCAGCTGCACGTGTTGCGCAACCAGGTCCGCCAGCCGGCCGGGCTCCTCGGCCGACATCGCGAGCATGAACGCTTCCGGCGCGATCGAGCGGGACAACCGTGCGTATCGCTCGAATTGGGACGTGACACCCCGCATCAATGCCTCGATCTCGAGCGGCTTGTCCTTGGGATCGGTCCGGGAGACCACCCGGACCTGAAAGAACGGCGCCGCCTGCAGTACCTCGACCACCGTTCCGCGGACGGCCCCTTCCACGACGACCTGCACGGTCCCGTCGGCTTGTTTGCCGACCTGGAGGATCTTGCAAATCGTCCCGGTCCGGTACAGGTCATCCGGCCCCGGATCTTCCATGTCGTCCTGCTTCTGGGCCACGAGCAGGATGATGCGATCGCCGCCCAGCGCGGCCTCGAGCGCCGCGAGGGACTTGGGCCGCCCCACCCCCAGTGGCACAACCATAAAGGGCAGCACCACCGTCCCCTTCAGGGGGAGAACGGGCAACACCTCAGGAAACGTCGGCTGGGGATCCTGGGCTGGCGTCTGCTGCGGTTTTTGTTCCGGCTTCTGGTCTGTCATCTGTCATCCTCCCGGGGCGGCGGCGACAAGGTCCCCGCCGTTCCCACGATTCATGTGTGTATTGGTGATACACAGATATACGGTGGATTGGTCATTTATGATTCCCGGAATGGGGAGGGACAGTGACCTGGGGGGGCGGGCGCAACCCGCTCGGCCGGCCCGCGCGCGGGGCCGGACGGCTCAGGCGGGCTTCTCCTTGGGCATCTTCTTGAGGTCGCTGGCCGTCAGCAGCAACGGCTCAACGCGATTCACGACGGTCTCCTCGGTGATGATGCACCGCTTCACGTCGCCGCGGGACGGAATCTCATACATGATGTTCAGCATGATCTCCTCGAGCACCGTCCGGAGGCCCCGCGCCCCGGTGTGCCGGGTCATCGCCGACCGGGCAATGGCGCGGAGGGCCCCCTCGGTGACCGTGAGCTCGACCCCGTCCATCTCAAGGATCTTCTGGTACTGCCGGACGAGGGCGTTGCGGGGTTCCACCAAGATGGTGACCAGATCCGGTTCGGCCAGCGGCTCGATCGGCACGACGATCGGCAGCCGCCCGATGAACTCCGGGATCAATCCGTAGCGGAGAAGGTCCTGCGGCATGACGCGGCCCAGCAGCTCCCCGACGCGCTGCTCGCGCTTGGCTTCGATCTTCGCGCCAAACCCGATATTCGCGATCCGGATGCGCGACTCGATGATCCGGTCCAGCCCGTCGAACGCGCCGCCGCAGATGAACAGGACGTTGGAGGTATCGATCTGGATGAACTCTTGGTGGGGATGCTTGCGCCCCCCCTGGGGGGGGACGTTGGCCGTCGTGCCCTCCAGGATCTTGAGGAGGGCCTGCTGGACACCCTCCCCCGAGACGTCGCGCGTGATCGACGGGTTCTCGGACTTCCGGGCGATCTTGTCCACCTCGTCGATGTACACGATCCCCCGCTCGGCCCGCTTGACGTCGTAGTCGGCCGTCTGGATGAGACGGAGCAGGATGTTCTCGACATCCTCGCCGACGTATCCCGCTTCGGTGAGCGAGGTCGCGTCCGCGATGGCAAACGGCACGTCCAGGATCCTGGCCAGCGTCTGGGCGAGCAGCGTCTTGCCGCACCCGGTCGGACCGATCAGGAGGATGTTGCTCTTCTGCAGCTCAACGTCGGTGGCGCGCTTCGGGGGCGACCCGATCCGCTTGTAGTGGTTGTACACCGCGACGGCCAGGGCTTTCTTGGCGCGTTCCTGCCCGATCACGTATTGACAGAGCGTCTGATAGATCTCGTGCGGCTTTGGAATGCTCTTGGGCTTCGCCTGGCCGTGAGTCTCGCCGTAAAGCTCTTCTTCGATGATCTCGTTGCACAGCTCGATGCACTCGTCACAGATGTACACGCCGGGGCCGGCCACCAGTTTGCGGACCTGCTCCTGCGTCTTGCCGCAGAACGAACACTTCAGGCGGTCGCGCTCGTCCCCGAACTTAAACATGATGCGGGCGCCTCGTGGGATGCGTCATCGGCTCGCGGCCGGTGGGGTGACCAATTGTCGCGGCTTGATCACGTCGTCGATCAGACCGTACTCCTTGGCCTCCTGGGAACTCATCCAGAAGTTGCGATCGCTATCCCGCTCCACGCGCTCGAGCGGCTGAGCGGTGTGCTTCGCCAGCACCTCATTGAGGATTTGCCGGATGGCCATGAACTCCTTTGTCTGGATGCTGATGTCGGACACGGACCCCTGCGCCCCGCCCCACGGCTGGTGGATCATCATCCGGGAGTAGGGGAGCGCGAACCGGCGGCTCTTGGTCCCCCCCGCAAGGATGATCGCACCGGCGCTCGCCGCCAGCCCGACGCAAATCGTGGAGACCGGCGACCGCATGTACTGCATCGTGTCATAGATCGCCAGCCCCGCGGTGGCGGACCCACCGGGTGTGTTCACGTAGAGCTGGATCTCTTTCTCGGGATCCTCGTACTCGAGATAGAGCATCTGGGCGATGATCAGGTTGGCCATCTCATCTTCGATCGGGCCGCCGATAAAGATAAGCCGCTCCCGAAGAAGGCGCGAGTAGATATCGTACGCCCGCTCTCCCCGCGCGGTCTGTTCGACGACGATCGGCATGTAGTGCCGCAATTGATCCCCCACGGATCCGGCTCCCTCCATTGCTGTATCTGCCCCCCGGCTGCCGTCCTCAGCCTCGCCCGCAGCGCGCCGAGCAATACCCGGTAGGCTACCCTGCAGCGTCGTCCGGGGTCTCATCGGTCTGGCTTGGCGTTGGTGTGGCCTCGCTGGCTTCGGAAGTCCCCGCTGCGTGCGCCACCAGCACTGTCATCGCTTTTTGCCGAAGAAGGTGTTCCCGCAATCCGGCGGTCCGTTCTCCCTGCGCGAGCCAGGCCTGCATCTTCTGAACTTCTTCGCCCGACTCTTGGGCCAAGTTCTCGACAGCGCGCGACATCTCCTCTTCGGTGAGGGTCAACCCTTCGTGCGCGGCGACTTCATCCAAGAGTAGCCGAACCCGCACCCGCCGTTCCGCGTTCGGGCGGAGGTCGGCCCGAAGGCCGGCTTCGTCCTTCCCTTGAGACCGCAGATACGTCTCCAGGCTCAAGCCCCGCGAACGGAGGCGGCGGTGGAGATCTTCGAGCGTGTGCTCCATCTCATGCTGCACCATGCTCTCCGGGAGGTCGAAGTCCGTCTGGGACAACACCGCGTCGAGGACGCGTTCGCGCAGGTCGCGTTCCTCTGCGCCGGCGCGCTCGCTCATCAATCGCTCTCGAATTCGATCCCGAAGCGCCTGGAGCGAGGGCTCCTCGGAGACCAGGCGCGCAAACGCATCATCAAGCGGCGGAAGTTCTTTCCGCCGCACGTCGGCCACATGGACCTCGATCGTCCCCGACTCGGCAGGGGCTTGCGCCGTCCGATCCTCGCCTGCCCGCGCGCCTTCGAGCGCTGTCTCGACCTCCGCGGGCAGCAGCCCTCCTCCGATCTCGACGAGGACTTCCTTCCCCGGCTGCAGCCGTTCGAAGCCGGCGGGTGCGCTCTTCACCTTGAGCAACACGTAGTCGCCGCGCCGCGCGGCCTCGCCTTCGGCGGTCGCGAGGCGGCTGTGCCGGGCCCTGAGGTCGTCAAACGTTCGGTCCACGTCGACATCGGTGACGGGATGGGCCTCGCGCGCGACTCGGATTGCGCTCAAGTCCGGAAGGGACATCTTCGGGAGCACTTCCACGGTGGCGGTGAAGCGGAGACCCTTGCCGTCCGAGCCGCCTTTGACGTCAAACGACGGACGAGCCACGGGAGAGATCCCGGCTTGCATGACCGCCTGAGCGTATCGCTCCGGCAACAGGTCCTTGAGGGCTTCCTCCCGCAGCGCATCGGCCCCGAGATGGCGCTCGAGCACCGCGCGCGGTGCTTTCCCGCGGCGGAATCCCGGCACCGACACTCGCTTCACCAGCGCTGCATACGCCCGGTCCATGGCCTGGGTGACGTCCTCCTCGGGGATCTCGATGTCGAGAACCGCCCGGCTACCCGGCTCGGTCCTCCAGGCCATCTTCACCGCAGCCGTGGCCATGGGTGCGACACTGCCTCCTTGTAGGGCCGTGGTGCGGGCGGAGGGATTTGAACCCCCACGGACCTTTCGGCCCACCAGGTCCTAAGCCTGGTGCGTCTGCCGGGTTCCGCCACGCCCGCGCGGAGTACGCCACGATTCTACGTCCTCCTCTTCTCCCACGTCAATTTGTCGGCGGGTGCGCGGACGGGCATGGCGAAACGCAGACATCCGTTCCCGTTTACACTGCCCCAACGCCTTTGTTAGAATGGTGTTGAGCATCGCTCTGGGCCGTTAGCACAACTGGCAGTGCAGGGGACTCTTAATCCCAAGGTTGCAGGTTCGAGTCCTGCACGGCCCACCATGATCGCAGAATCCTTCATCCTCCGCGTATTCCCCCGGGCAGGAACGAGGCATCGCCCTGGCATAAAGTAGAGCGGTCGCGCGCGCGTTCGACGGAGGACACTCAAACCATGGGGTTTACGGCCCCTCAACGCACCATCGGTGAAGGGATCGATCGACTCGTCAGCATTGAAATCACCGGTCGCGGCGTTATCGGGGAGCTGTACGCTGCCGCCCGGGCCGCAGCCGAAGGTCCGCTGTGCCTGGAAGCGGCGGGGCGACTCCTCCAGCGCGTGCACAAGGGGAGTGTGGTCATCCTGTCCACGGGCCTCCCGACCTATCCATGGTTCGCCGGGGAGCAGGATGGGCCGGTCGGAACGGCCACTCTGGCGCGCGCCCTCGTCCTCGCGGTGGGGGCCCGGCCTGTGATCGTGACTGACCCGGTCAATCTCGAGATCTGCGCCGCCGCGGTTCGGGGAGCCGGACTGTACACCAGATCCGTCGAGGATGCGCTCCAACTTCCCACCACCGCTGCGATCCTCCCGTTCCCCATCGACTGGAACGAGGCGGTCGAACGGTCGCGGGCGCTCCTCGATCAGCTTAGGCCCGCAGCGCTCATTGCGATCGAACGACCCGGGGCCAATGAGCACGGCCACTACCACTCCGCGGGAGGAAGGCGCCTGACCGATCATTGTGGGAAGGTCGACGCGCTGTTCAAGGCGGCACGAGATCGCGAGCTCCTGACGATTGGCGTGGGCGACGGCGGAAACGAAGTTGGTTGCGCAGCGATCCGCGAGACCGTGCTGCGGGTCGTGCCGAACGGAGCCAAGTGCGCGTGTCCGTGCGGGGGCAGCGTCGTTCCCACCGTCGAGATAGATTTTCTCGTGGCGGCGGCGATCTCGAACTGGGGCGCGTACGGCATCGAGGCCGCCATGGCCGTCCTGCTCGAGCGGCCCGAGGTCCTGCACTCGCGCGAGATCGACGCCCGGGTCCACGACCTGTGTACGGCCGCGGGGGCGAACAACGACGGCCCGGGGCTCCTAGACGTGGGAGCGGATGCGGTTCCGGGCGCTCTCCACGGACATATCGTTGAGCTGCTCGGGCAGATGGTTCGAAGCGGCATCGACTTTGGGCGGCTGTATCGAGAACCGCGCTACCCCTGGTTCTGACCGGAAGCGAGGAGGCCCCTGTAAGATGCTGACACTCCCGATGACCCGTGAGCAGATCCGCCAGGCCATTGCGCGGATTCCAAGGGTCCGCCTGGCCCATTTGCCCACGCCGCTGCAACCATGCCCGCGTGCGTCCCGCGATCTCGGGATCGAACTTCTGGTCAAGCGGGACGACCTGACCGGGCTCGCTTTCGGCGGCAACAAGACCCGGAATCTCGAGTTCAGGATGGCCGAAGCGCGCGACAGCGGCGCCGATGTGCTCGTCTTCGGAGTCGAAGTCAGTTCGAACTCGGCCCGGCAGACGGCGGCGGCGGCCAACATGCTCGGTCTTCCGGTCGTCCTCGTGCTGCGGGGGCATCCGGACACCCCGGTCGACGGGAACCTGTTGGTGGACTATCTCCTAGGCGCCGACGTCCGCATCGTCGACCTTCCCGCGGATGTTGATCTCGACGCCGAGGTGGCGCGCGTCGCGGAATCCCTCCGCGCGCAGGGCCGGCGACCATTCAACCTCAACGTCGCGCCCATGTTCGCACGGGCCTCTGCCCTCGCGTACCTCGAGGCACTGCTCGAGATTCAAGATCAACTCGGAGCGCATGCCGACTTCCTCTATATGTGCTCGGGGTCGAAGGGCATGGCCGGTCTGCTCCTCGGTCGCCGGCTCACGGGGGAATCCGCCACAATCGTGGCCGTCTCGGCCACCTACGGACGCGGGGACCCGCGCGACGCCACCGCCCGGATCGCTAACGAAACGGCCGAACTGCTCGGGTTGGCGGACGTCCGGTTCACGCCCGGAGAGGTGAATCTCACGACCGACTACGTCGGCGAAGCCTATGGGATCCCTGCAGCCGCTGGGAACGACGCCATCCACTATCTCGCGCGCACGGAGGGCATCCTCCTGGACCCGGTGTACACCGGGAAAGCCTTCGCGGGCCTGCTCGACCACGTCCGAACCGGCAGGATCCCGCGCGGAGCGCGGGTGGTCTTTGTGCATACCGGCGGCCAGCCGGCGCTGTTTTCGTTCAGCAGAGCACTCATGGCGGCCGGCGCGGGAGCGCCGCGGAGGAGGTAACGCGATGCCGGGCGTCCGCTGCGCTCTCAGCGCCCTCATCGCCGTCGTGACGATCGCAGCGCTTGCCCCGTTGCACGTAGGGGCGCAGGCCCCGGCGACGCTTGTGGTGGCGCAGAACGTCGCCGTGACGGCGCTCGATCCGGCGGGTCCCTCGATCTTTTTGGTATACCCTGCCGGGTACGAAGCCGCATTTCTCGTCTACGATGGCCTCGTTCGATTCACCGAGGCCATGGCGATTGTCCCCGAGCTTGCCACGTCGTGGAACGTCTCCTCCGACGGACGCACCTGGGCTTTCAAGCTCCGGCCGGGGGTGTCGTTCCAAGACGGCACGCCACTGACTGCACAGGCCGCCGTGGCGGATCTGCAACGCGAGATCAATCCGGGCACCAACCAGTCCAACCGGCCGCTGTGGGATCCTATCGCCTCGGTGTCCGCACCGGACGCGATCACAATTCGAATCGTCACCAAGGAACCATATGGCGCGCTGCTCAATACCCTCGCGCACGGGTCAGCCCTCATCGCCAGCCCGGCCGCCGTGGAGAAATCCGGGGCACAGTACAAGCTCCATCCGGTGGGCACGGGGCCATACAAGGTCGATCGGTGGGACGTCGGGACGCAACTCGAAGTGACCCGCAACACGCAATATTGGGCCGGCAAACCCGGGTTCGACCGGATCGTCCTGCGGAACGTGCCCGATTCGACGACACGCGTGGCGATGGTCCAGAGCGGTCAGGCGCAGGTGGCTGAGGCGATCCCACCGGAGAACGTCGATGAGCTCGGGCGCGTTCCCGGGGTGACGGTGACCGTCAAGCCGGCGCTGCGCACCTTCGGCATGGGGATCAACATGAACCGCCCGATCCTCCAGGACATTCGGGTGCGGCAGGCGCTCAACTACGCGGTCAACAAGGAGTTGATCGTCAAGGCGCTGTTCCGGGGGAATGCCACGGTCCTCCGCTCTCCCCTCGCGCCCCAAACGTCGGGATACGCCGATGTGGGCCCTTGGCCCTACGACCCTCCGAAGGCGCGACGGCTCCTCGAGGAGGCCGGATGGAAGCCCGCGCCTCCCATCGGCGTGCGCGTCAAGGACGGGAGTCCCCTGCAACTCACCCTGCTCACGCCCCAGGGGGCGTTTCCGCACGATGTCGAGGTGATCGAAACGCTGGCGGACTACCTGCGCAACGTCGGGTTCGAGCCGCACTTCATGTACGTCGAGCCCGCGGTGTTTTGGGACCACCTATTGATCCCGCCGGACCAATACAAATGGGATCTCGTCCTCTTCGGGTTCAACCCAAGCAACGGCGACGGCGGGTATCATCTCGACTCCCTGTACCACTCGAACCCCGACCGGCAGCACCGTCCGCGGGTGTGGAACTTTACCTGGTACGCGAACCCCGAGGTGGACGCGTGGCTCAACCAGGGGGCCCGCGCGGTCGATCCCAAGGTTCGGGCCGCTGCCTACGCGAAGGTGGAACGGCGGGTTTGGAATGACGTGCCGTACCTGTGGCTGTACGCGGAGAACGTCATCGTTGCAACCCGCGATGTGCGAGGCGTTGAGGTCCTGCCGATCGTCTTCACGATCCTCCGCGCGGCACACAGGTAACTTAGCCCGGGCCGCGAGGTGCGGCCTCCGCCCCTGACCTGGTGTGCCGCGATGCTTGCCTACGTCACGAGCCGATTGCTCCAGATGGTTCCGCACGCGCTCGCGATCCTCACGCTCATCTTTGTGCTCTTCCGGCTGGTCCCGGGCGACCCGGCGCTCCTCGCCGCGGGCATGACGGCGACGCCGGATCAAATCAGCGCGATGCGCCATCTCCTCGGATTGGACCGGCCTTTATCGATCCAGTACCTCTCCTTCCTCTGGCACCTGATTCACGCCGACCTCGGCACGTCGGTGACCTTCGGGCTTCCTGTCGCCGGGATCGTCGGCCACCGCCTCCCCGCCACGGCGACGCTGGCGGCGAGCAGCCTGGGGGTCGCCGTCGGGATCGGTGTGCCGATTGGCGTGCTCGAGGCCGTGCGTCCGCGCGGAGTGAGCGGACAGACGGCAAGCGCCGTGGCGGTCGCGCTGCTCGCGATCCCCAACTTCTGGCTGGGGCTTCTACTGATCAACTTGTTCGCGGTGCGCCTGCACTGGCTTCCCGTCGCGGGCACCGGTGGGGCCGCGTTTCTTTTGATGCCGACCCTCGCCATCGCCGCCCGGCTCGTCGCCGTCGTGAGCCGCACCACCCGGGCGAGCCTGGCCGAGGTTCTGAGCGAGGACTACATCCGAACCGCACGGGCGAAGGGCCTCGCCCGAACCCGGGTGTTGGTCAGGCACGCCCTCCGGCCGGCGTTGATCCCCATCGTGACGGTCATAGGGCTACAGGCCGGCTATCTGCTCGGAGGATCGTTGGTGATCGAAACGCTGTTTGACTGGCAGGGGCTGGGTCAGGCAATCATCAATGCGGTGGCGTTGCGCGACTACTTCCTTGTGCAGGGAATCACCGTCTTTTACGTGTTTGGTTTCCTCCTCCTCAACCTGACCATCGACCTCTCGTACGCGGCATGGGATCCGCGCATCAGATATGGATAGCAGGCGGCTGGTGGGGAGCCTCTTGGCGACCCCCCTCGCCGCGGTCGGGACCGGGGTGGTGCTGGTCTATCTCGGCGTGGCCCTCGCCGCGCCGTGGCTCGTCCCGCACGACCCGCTTGCCCAAGATCTCTCCGCGGTGCTCGCGCCTCCGGGCGGCTCCCACCCCTTCGGGACAGATCCCCTCGGTCGCGACCTGCTGAGCCGTATTATCGCGGGCACCAGAGTAGACTTGACGATCACCGTGCTGGGAAGCGGTCTTGCGGCGGCGATCGCGGTGCCGGCCGGCATCACCGCTGCCTACGTCGGGGGAGCCGTCGACCGAGCAGTCTCCGCTATAGCGGACTCTGCCCTCACATTTCCCACGCTGCTCCTCGCGGTCGTACTGGTGAACTTCCTTGGCAACAGTATGGGTACCGTCATCGGAGCAATCGCGGTGACCGCAACGCCCGCCCTTCTCCGCGTGGTACGGGGGACAGCGCTCCAGGTCGCAGCAGCGGAGTACGTCGACGCGGCGCGCGTGACCGGGGCCGGCCCGGTCCGGATCATGTCCCGCCATCTCTTCCCCAACATCGCGGGTCAAGCGGCGGTCTACACGGCGCTCCTCGCCAGTCAGGCGGTGCTGACGGTCACCGCGCTTGGATTCCTGGGGCTGGGCGTGCAACCCCCGACGCCGGAGTGGGGCGCGATGCTGGCCAGGAGCCGTACGTATCTCAGCACGGCTCCGTTTGTGATGCTCTTCCCGGGTCTCGCGATCGGAGGACTCGTCCTCGGGCTGAACCTGCTCGGCGACGCTCTCCAACGCGCCGTGGACCCACGGGGAGCGCTCCGGCGCGCGGTGTTCTAACTTACTTTCAGGTATCCGTGGTCGCGGCCGTACTGGGTCAGGAGCCGGCGCATCGCGCGGCGGCCGCGAAACAAGCGGCTCATCACCGTGCCCCGCGGAATGCTAAGAATGTCCGCGATCTCCTGGTACGAGAACCCCTCGAGATCGGCAAGGATCAGGCACGCGCGGAATACCTCTGGAATCTCCATCAGCGCCTTGCGGACCTCAGTATCCACCAGCCCAGACATCACGAGCGTTTCGGGCGTCTCGTGGACCACGAACGCCGGATCCTGACCCTCGAGTTCGTCAACAGTAGGCACAGTCCGCGACGACGCGCGGAACCGGTCGATGTGCGCATTGTGCAAGATCCGGAACAACCAGGCTTTGGGATTGGTGCCCGGCCGGTATGTGTGCAGAGACCGCCATGCCCGCAGGTACGTCTCTTGTACGAGGTCCTCCGCGTCCTGTGGGCGACCTGTCAGCCGCACCGCGGTTCGATAGAGCGCATCCAGGTGTTGGGTCGCCATCTCATTGAACAGCGCGGCTTCTGCTGCGCCAGTCCCCCGTGCGAGGGGCTCCGGCCTCTGCGATCCTCCAAGGCCGATCGGCAGCGCAGGCGCCACCGACGTGGTCGCCCTGTGCTCGAGATGCTCCATTGGGTTCACCTACCTCCCAGCAGGCTCAACATTGTCTGAACCCCGGCTTCGATCGGCCCGTTATGACGGTGCGTCTTCATCAGCAGGATCGCGCCTTCGATCTGACTCACCAACGCTGTGGCCAGGCGGCGTGTATCGAGATCGGACCGGAACTCGCCCCGGGCCAGGCCATCTTGGAGGCATCGGTCGATCGACTCTTCCCACCGCACGAAGAACTCGCTCAGCCGGCGCTGAAACTCAGGGTGGATTCCCCCAAGCTCCGCCGCCAGATTGCCGAACGGGCACCCGCACTGATACTCCTCCGCGCGCTGACCGTCTGCAAGAGCCCCGAAAAGTCGCTCGAGCCGCTGCCGAGCCGGGACGCTACTCTCTTCAAGAATCCCCCGAATGCACCGGATCTCAAACGCTTCCGCCTGCTGCCGAAGGACCTCCATCCCGAGATCTTCCTTGCTCGGGAAGTGGTAGTAGAAATTGCTGCGGCACACGCCGCTGGACTCGAGGATGTCATCGAGCGAGGTGGCGTGATACCCCCCCTTGTGGAACAGCGCTGTGGCGGCCTCGATGATCTTCTCTCTGCTACGGTAGTCCCGCTTCATTTTTCTCTCTGGGCCTGTCTTGTCAGGGTCATTAGGTAGAACTGATCGGTTCTAATGATACTCCCGTAGCGCCGGACCGTCAATGGCAGCGGTGGCTCCCGGCCGCGGCCTGGCTGTTAGGGAACCCGGGCGCTCCCGCCGAGGAGGGCGTCGAAGGCGGCGCGCCACGCCGTTCGATCGAGCTGCTCCCCCGGGAACTTCCCCCGGATGAGGCCGTCAGAGCCGACAAAGAACGTCTCCGGAACCCCGGTCGTCCCAAACAGGCGGGCGAGGCTGCCGTCCGGATCGCGGACGTTCATGTACGTGATGCCGTGCCGGGAGAGAAACCGCCGCGCGGGTGGTTCGAGATCCTGAGTGTCAACTCCCACGACCACAAGTCCCCGGGCCCGAAACTCGTTTGACATGGCTTCCAGGATCGGAGCCTCCTCAGCACACGGGATGCACCAGGACGCCCAAAAGTTCAGTACGACCGGGTGACCACGAAAATCCGTGAGGGAGACTCGCCGCCCATCGAACGCGGGGAGGCTGATGCCGGGCACCGGAGGCGTCTGCCCCCGAGCAAGCGCTGCGCCGATTGCAAGAGATTGCTGGTGTCGCAGCGTGGCCCACGCCAGGACGGCCAGCAGCACCACAACCGGCAGCAGCAAGGTGGCCCGAGTCCCCCACGAGGACTGCCGGTCTCGCATCATGGGCCGATCGTATCAGAAACCGTCGGCCCCAGCCAAACCGCCCGAGCGGCCTCCCTCGATTGGAGAGGAAGAAATACTCGGAATCGAACTTGACCCACCGCAAGACATCTGCTACGATTCATTCCCGCCTCAACGAGCGGTCTGCAAGGCCGGATGGCCTTCCCAAAGTCAACACCGCAGGACCCCGGCCCAAGAGCAGGTGCCTTCTCAAGGGCGGGAAAGTTGGCGGCTGCGACAGCCCAGAACTGGAGGCGCTCCGTTTTGGGCGGCAGCCGTCCTGCTTTTCGCATTCCCTTGAGCATGCGATATCCAAAGAGATTCGGCGGGCGTGGCTGATAAATCCCTGATTTGGACCTCCTCAGGCTCTCATGTGTCTAGAAAACCCTTGAAACCCGGCCCAAACCACGTGAAAAATGGATGTGGTTAGCACTTTAAGGTCGAGAGTGCTAAACTAGAGGAAAGCGTGCTCAACACTATGGAATCGAGGAGGCTACAGGATGCCCGCCAAGTTGTTGCTCTACGATGAGGATGCCCGCAAAGCCCTCGAGCGCGGAGTCGAGAAGGTCGCCAGCGCCGTCCGCGTGACGCTCGGTCCGAGGGGACGGAACGTCGTGCTTGAGAAGAAGTGGGGCTCGCCCACGATCACCAAGGACGGCGTCACCGTTGCCAAGGAGATCGAGCTCGAGGATCCCTACGAGAACATGGGGGCCCAGCTCGTCAAGGAAGTGGCCAGCAAGACCAATGACGCCGCCGGCGACGGTACGACCACGGCGACGGTGCTCGCGCATGCGATCGTCAAGGAAGGTCTGAAGAACGTCGCCGCGGGCGCCAATCCCATGATCGTGAAGCATGGGATCGACAAAGCCGTCGAGGCCCTGGTGGAAGAGCTCAAGAAGATTAGCATCCCCCTCGAGGGCAAGGAGCACATCGCCCACGTCGCCGGCATCGCCGGCAACGACCCCGAGATCGGCCGGATCATCGCCGAGGCGATGGACAAGGTGGGCAAGGACGGCGTGATCACCATTGAGGAGTCGAAGGGTGTGGAGACCACGGTTGAGGTCGTGGAGGGCATGCAGTTCGACCGCGGGTACATCTCCCCGTACATGATCACCGACGCCGACAAGATGGAGGCCGTCATCGAGGATCCGTACATTCTCTTGACCGAGAAGAAGATCAGCGCGGTCAAAGACATCGTCCCGGTCATGGAAAAGGTGATGCGGTTCGGCAAACCGCTCATCGTCGTTGCCGAGGACGTCGATGGCGAGGCGCTGGCCACGCTGGTCGTCAACAAGCTGCGGGGGGTCATGCCGGGCGTCGCGATCAAGGCCCCGGGGTACGGAGACCGGCGCAAAGCGATGCTTGGGGACATGGCGATCCTCACCGGTGGCAAGGTGATCAGCGACGATATCGGCATCAAGCTGGAGAACATCGAAATCGAAATGTTGGGCCGGGCGGCCAAGGTTCGGGTGGCCAAGGAAGAAACTACGGTGATCGAGGGCCGCGGCAGTAAGAAAGATATTCAGGGACGGATCGCTCAGATCAGGAAAGAGATCGAAACCACAACCTCCGATTATGACAAGGAGAAGCTGCAGGAGCGACTTGCCAAGCTCGCCGGTGGGGTTGCCCAAATCAAGGTCGGCGCCGCGACGGAGACCGAGCTGAAGGAGAAGAAGCATCGGTTCGAGGACGCGCTGAGCACGAGCAAGGCCGCCGTGGAGGAGGGCATCGTCCCCGGGGGCGGCGTCGCGCTGTTGAACATCGCGAAGGCCCTCGACAAAGTGGACGCCGATGAAGCCGACGAGAAGAGCGGTGTCAACATCGTCCGGAAAGCCATCGAGGAACCGGCGAAGTGGCTGGCGGCGAATGCCGGCATGGAGGGGGCAGTTGTCGTCGAGCGGGTGAAATCGGAGAAGGCCGGCGTGGGCTACAATGTGGCCGAGGGGAAGTATGAGGACCTGCTGAAGGCCGGGATCATCGACGCGACGAAGGTCACGCGGCTGGCGTTGCAGAACGCCGCGAGCGTCGCCAGTCTGTTGCTGACGACCGAGGCGCTGGTCGTGGAGAAGCGCGAGAAGAAGAAGGCGGCCCCCACCCCAGGCGGCTACAACCCTGAAGACATGGATATGTAGCCGCCTCGCCGCCTTCGATGCACCCAGGGGGGCCGGATGGCCCCCCTGGGTCTGTCCCAGGTCCGCCTAGGCTGCGCGCTCCACGTCCTGCGCCCGTACCATTCGGCCCATCTTGCCCGCCCGGCCCGGCACGAGCACGATCAGTACACCGTAGCGAGGATCTACGACTTGCACCTCCGCGAGATCCGTCAGGCCCGTCACCCGCACCGTGTCCCCTACCCTGATCGGTTGTCCCCGCCGGTCGCGCAGCGGTTGGTCCGTCGCGATTGGTACGGTCATGATCGCCTCCCCCTTGAGGTCATCGCAGCGTGAAGGACGCGCGGGTTTGGCGCACTCGCCCTTCGTCGACCAGCTTCTGTAGGTGTGCCGTTATGGTCCCTTCCGCCGCTCCCCTCAGCCGTGGATCGAGGTCTGGGTAGATCGCGGCGACAAGCGCCTGAGCGGTCTGCGGCCCGTCCGCCAGGAGTTCGAGTACCTGTTGCTCGCGGCGCCGTCGGTGCGCCAGGTATTCCGTAATTCGTTGGTGGGGGGCGCGGACCAACGGCCCATGTCCAGGGGCGATCAGCGTAAGCTGGAGACCCGCCACGCGCTCGAGCGATTGAAGATAGTCCGCCATGGACCCGCCGGGAGGGGTAATGTTGACGGTGCCCTCCCCGAGGATAAGATCCCCCGAGAACAGCACCCGTTCACTCTCCCAATAAAACACGACGTGGTCCCGCGCGTGGCCGGGGGTATGCAATACTTGAAGCCGTCCGCCATCGACCGCGATCCCCTCCCCGTCCCGGAGCGGCGCCTCGGGGTCCGTCCACCCTCTGACCCGGGCTCCCGTCGCGTGCGCGAGAGCATCCGCCGCGCCCTGGTGATCGTGGTGACGGTGAGTGAGGAGAATCAACCCAACGCGACGGCCGGCGGCCGCGGCATACGCGAGCACATGAGCGACATGCGCGCCGTCATCCGGCCCCGGGTCGATGACTACGGCCTGCCCGCCGGCGCCAAGCACGTAGGTGTTTGTTCCCTCAAGCGTGAACGGCGATGGGTTATGGGCGGTGAGGGCCTGAAACGCCGTCCCCGGCGGTGCCGGGTCCCGGGGTGGGCGCGCCCCAGGGTCGATGCTTATCGCTCCTCCTCGCTTTCGTGATCGAGGAGCTCCACGCGAGCGCGCCATCGCTCGTCCAATAGCCGCTGCGCGCGCTCGTGGGTCTCGGCGTTGACGATGAGCCGTTCCTCCCCGCCGGGATCATCGCACGCCGCCACCCACCGTCCGGCCCGGCGGTCAAACTCCACGACCACACCGGTCATCACTGGACCTTCATCATGGATTACCATGGCGAGCCCTCCATTGGAAGGCTTGAGCTGGGGTGGCCGAGGGGACTTGAACCCCCAACCCCCAGAGCCACAGTCTGGTGCTCTGCCTAGTTGAGCTACGGCCACCGCGGACGCCAGCATTGTAGCATCAGCCCCCTGGAGCGTCCAGAGCGCCATCGAGCGCTTCGGTGAGATGCACTGCACGGCGGCCAGTGCCTTGGAGGATCTGCTGCCGGCAGGACGCCCCGGCGGCGACCACGAGCGCGTCGGGGGGCAGTGCGCGCACGGCCTTGAAGAGGACCCGCTCTCCCATCGCCAGCGAGACTTCGTGGTGCTCGACCTCATAACCAAACGACCCCGCCATTCCGCAGCAGCCGGAGTCGACCTCCCGGACGGTGGCCTCCGGCAGCCATCGCAGCGCGGCGAGCGACGGCTGCGTCCCGACCATCGCCTTTTGATGACAGTGCCCGTGGAGCA
>DASSXJ010000109.1 GCA_035703895.1 bacterium
GGAGCCGGTGGGCGGGGCCCACCTCGATCCGGCGGGCGCGGCGGCGTTAGTGAAACGTCGGGTCGGATCGACGCTGCGCGACCTGCGCCGGGTTCCCATTCCCCGGCTCTTGGAGCGCCGGTACGCCAAGTACCGGCACATTGGCCGGGTCGGCGTCTACTGGCGGGAGGTGGTCAGGAAAGAGATGCAGGACGTGCTCGATGCGCTGGGACGGCGGCTTCCGCGCGCCGAAGGGCCGTGGCGGCGGGTCCGCCGGAGCGGCCCGGAGGAATGACGGATCCGTCGATACAGGTCAGCCGTCTCGATCATCTCGTGCTGACGGTGCGCAGCATCGAGGCGGCGTGCGACTTCTACGCGCGCGGGCTCGGCATGCGCGTGGTGACGTTTGAGGGCGGCCGAAAGGCGCTGGCCTTCGGCCAGCAGAAGATAAATCTCCACCTGGCCGCGAGCCCATTCGAACCGAAAGCCGCCCGGCCTACCCCCGGATCCGCCGACCTCTGTTTTCTCACCGACGTCCCACTGGAGCGGGTGCAGGAACATCTCGCCGCGTGCGGCATCGTGATCGTCGAGGGGCCGGTGCGCAAGACGGGAGCGGTGGGTCCGCTGGACTCCCTGTATATCCGCGACCCCGACGGAAACCTCATCGAGGTCTCGAACCCCGTACCCGCCTGATTCCGCGCCGCGGACGCGGGGAACGCCGCGCCGCGCGGCCTGGAAAAGACCACTCCCGCCAGGAGGGATTGTCATGAGGAGCGACAAGAATCTCGGCCCCATCGCGGAACGGCATAAGGGGACCTTCTCGGATCTCATCGGCGTCGAGATCGTCGAGGCCTGCCCCGAGCGCGTGGTGGCCCAGCTCGCCATCCGGGACGAGCTCGGGACGGTGGGAGGCGCGCTGCACGGCGGTGTCTTGATGGCCTTCGCTGATACCATCGGCGCCGTCGCCACGGTGCTCAACCTGCCCGCGGGCGCCGGCACGACCACGCTCGAGTCCAAGACCAACTTCTTTGCCGCCGGCCGCTCGGGCACGGTGCGCGCCGAGTGCACCCCGCTCCATCGCGGCAAGCGGACCCACGTCTGGCAGACGCAGGTGAGGGACGAGGCGGGCCGGCTTCTGTCGCTGACCATCCAGACGCAGATGGTGCTGACGTGAAAGTTGCCTTTGCCGGGGCCTTCTCCTGCCGGCTCGCGGATCAGGTGCGGGCTCGCCTGGAGGTGCCCTGCGACATCACCCTGGCCGACGAAAGCGCGATCGCTGTTTGGCTTTCCGACGTGGACGTGCTGGTCACCCTCACCTTCAACCGCGAGATGGGCGATTCGGCGAAGCGGCTCAAGCTGGTGCAGGTGCCCGGCGCCGGCCTCGACCGCATCGATCGGTCCGCGCTCCCGGCGGGCGCGGCGCTGGCGAATGCCTATGGCCATGAGATTGGCATCGCGGAGTACGTGATCGGCGCCATGCTGGCATTGAGCCGCGGGTTCTGTCGCCTGGATGCGGCGCTGCGCCAGGGCAGGTGGGAGAGTTCGTGGGCCGTTGGCGCCGAGCCGCCGCCGCTTGCGTCGGAGCTCGCCGGCAAGACCCTCTGCATCCTGGGCTATGGCCGGATCGGGCAGTGCCTGGCCCGCCGCGCGCGGGCCTTCGACATGACCGTGTGCGCCATCCGCCGCGATCCGTCGCGATCCGCCGGCCGCGACGAGGGGCTTGCCTTCCTCGGCGGCCCGGAGCGCCTGGACGAGGTGCTGAAGCGGGCCGATTACCTGGTGGTCACGCTCACACTCACCGCGGCCACCCGCGGTCTCCTCGGCGCGCGCGAGCTGGGGCTGATGAGGCCCACCGCCTTTCTCATCAATGTGGCGCGCGCCGAGGTCATCGACGAGGCGGCGCTCTACCAGGCGCTGAACCGGCGGGCGATCGCCGGCGCCGCGCTCGACGTCTGGTATCGCTATCCTACCGCCGCCGGGCCAATGATTCCCGCGCACCAGCCCTTCCACGAATTGCCCAATGTGCTCATGACGCCCCACATGTCCGGCTGGACCGAGGGCATGATGGAAGCGCGGGCGAAAGTCATCGCGGAGAATATCCACCGGATCGCGCGGGGGGAGTCGCCGGCGAATCTGATTCCGGAACCGTAGCGCGGGGCGCAGGGGAGAGCCCGTACCCTCGAGTGGAGGGTTGAAGACCCTAAGGATGGCATGGGAGAAGCAAGGGTTCGAAACAGTTAGGTATCAGATGCGGAAGATGCTTTAATGCTCTAGACTCGCAACGAGAAACTTTGGCCCCGTGTCTAGACCTCCAGAGAAGCGACCAAACCGACGTGGTCTGATGGAAATAGAGAGGCATCGTCCGCACTAGGCTGATCGGAGAAGAATCCTGCCTCTAGCACCTTCATCTTTTGTGAAACGAAGATGTAGTCCACAGCACGCCGGATGGGCTCCGACGGGTACGACGGAATATTCGCGCGACCGTACTGGACCGATGTGGGATGGAATGAACACGAAAATCCTCCTTGATATACCAAACCGCGCAAATAAATTCTTAGACGTTGCCGGCGGAGCGGTCACGGTTTAGACGGGAGTTCAACACTTGATGTTCGATTACATTCGCGCCGCAGCCACCCTCAGAGAAGCGCAATGGTGAGCCGAAAGAGACATAGTTCTGATTGTGGCATGAATCTGTCATGTGGTCACCGACAAGTGTGCGATAATCAGGGCTGCCAGTAGTTCATGAGGTGACGGCAATGGCATACTTCCTTGCGAAGACCGATCCGCAAACATACTCTATCGACGACCTCAAGCGCGACGGTATAACTGAATGGAACGGCGTGCGGAATCCAGCAGCGGTCAACGCTATCAAGACGATGAGACCCGGCGATACCGTCATCATCTATCACTCGCAGAGGGACGCGGCGGTCGTCGGTCTGGCGAAGGTCGTATCGCCGCCGCGGCCGGACAAGAATGACGCGCGTTCCTGGGTCGCCGACTTCGAGTACGTCAAGCACGCTGCACGCGCGGTAACGCTCCGGGAGATCAAGGAGTCCCATGCATTTGACGACTGGGCGCTCGTGCGCCAGGGACGGCTGAGCACGATGTCCGCGCCAAGGGAGTTCTGGCAGTGGTTACAGAAACGGGGGGCATTCTAGCGCTCGATTGGACTGAAATCCACCCTCTCGCGCGCCGCCTCGCGCTACGTACGCTGCCCTCGGAGCGACGAAGCGCCCATGTGTTGGCCTTGCGAGGTGCATGGGCGGTTTCGGCGACCCCGGGGGGGTGCAACGCCGCCATTATCGAGTGCGGGGGGGAGATGCCGATCCAGGCGACGCGTGAGGATTGAGGATTGTACAGCGGTGGTGATCCTAGCAATCGTCGTTGGCGGCGAAGTTCTACGCCGAGGGAGCTGACACCGAGGCGCCGATGTCCCCCGAGGAATTCTGCCCCGTCATCGGGTGGTTCAGCTCGGAGGGAATACGTTTATGGGGCGTCCGGTATCTTAAGTCCAAAACCTCCGTCTCTGTAAATCTCCAAGGCGCTTCTTCTTCACCTGAAACTGAGCATCAATGCGCTGCCCAAACTCCGAACGAAAATTGGCGATCTCCCCTATGTGTTGATAGATCTCCATAGGGGTCTTGATACGACCTTCTTTCCCGCGCTCAACCTGCAATCGCAGCCAATCAACACGAAACCGGGCGAACACCTCAATATCGTCTTGATCGATCAGGCTCCAATGTTCTGCAAGGACGCCCGAGGAAGGCGCACGCAGCGTCCCGAAGCGAGGGATGGGCTGTCCCCCCAGAGGAGGGTCACGCATGACACATGCGCGAACGTTCAGCACGCAGCAGGGGGGGTCTCGGTTCGAAGATGTCGAGGTCGGGGTCGCGCCGGTTGCGTTCGTTCCCGGCAACCCGCCGCTGGATCTCTCGACGCCGCGTACGGCAACGGTCGCTCAGTTCGCGGTCCTGGCGCCCGGCTGGGACGGCTCGTGGCACCCCACTCCTCGCCGGCAGTACGCCGTCACGCTGGCCGGCGAGTGGGAGATCACGACAACCGACGGCGAGGTCCGTCGCTTCCCACCCGGCAGCCTGGTCCTGCTCGACGACACGACCGGCCGGGGTCACAACACACGTGTGGCCAGCGCCAGCCCGGTGTCAATCCTCCTCGTCGCCCTCGAACAGGACTGAGAACTGCTGAAATGGTACGGGACATCCGCGACTACTCTATGGCCGGAAGGCGATGGCGAGGAACACGAGCAACAGCAGAGCGTGACCAGGAAGTCAGGCAGCTCAGCGAACGGTGTCCGGCCGGCCTCGTCGAGAATGAGCAGGTCACGAACCGAAAGACCGGCTCGCGGCCCTGCTTGGCCGGTCTTTACCCGGTCGCGGACGATCCGTGGACGGTCTGCATCGCGACGAGAAACCCGGCCAGCATGTCGGCCCCGGAGGTTTCTCCGATCTGCATCACCGCCTGGGCCGGTTCCTCGAGGGTGCCCGCGTGCTCGCCGGCGAGCGCGCCGAGCAGGCTGTGCCACCGCTCG